>JBKPCZ010000191.1:0-15493 GCA_046727665.1 Chloroflexota bacterium | reverse complement strand
AGCAGCTGCGCGTAGGCGGTCGCGGCGATCGAGAGGCCGAACCAGGTGACGGCGATCGGCGCGAACACCAGCACGTTGCGGACGACCTCGAGGACGGCCCACAGCCGGGAGTGCTTGCCGGCCAGGAGCTCGGCCAGGCCGCGCGGATCGACCGCGCCGGTGTAGGCGGCGGCCTCGGTGTTCCGGCCCTCGCGCACGGCCGCCGCGAGGCGCGCCAGCACGGTCCCGAGCGACGGCTCGCGCGTCGTCGCCTCGTCGGCCAGACGCTGGAGTGCCTCAACTGTGGCCTGTCGATCCAACCCCGATCCCTCCGCCCGGGCTAAGAGTACGTCGCCCTCCCGGCACAACGTGTCGTCCGGGGTGCTGATGCGGAGTCACCGTCGTTACCTCTAGTCCGGCTCGAGGACCGTCGTGGCCGCTCGGTAGGTGCCCAGCGGCTGCACCCACTCGCAGCAGGTCCGCATCAGGGCGAGGGCCTCGCGGGCCGGCGACTCCTTTGGATCGGCCTCGAAGTCGAGGTAGAAGACGTAATCCCAGGGTCCGGCACGGCTCGGCCGCGACTCGATCTTGCTGAGCTGCACGCCGGCCGTCGCGAACGGCTGCAGCGTCCGCGTCAGCGCCCCCGGGACGTTCGCCGCGGCGTAGACGACGCTGGTCTTCGGCGGCCCGCTCAGCAGCGCCGCCGGGATGCGCCGCGCGACACTGTCGTCGCCATCGCGCGCGAGCGCGAAGAAGCGGGTGAAGTTGTCCGGGCTCGTCTCGATCGACTCGGCGAGGACCTTGAGCCCGTAGCGCTCGGCGGCCCGGCGGCTCGCGACCGCGGCGACGGTACGGTCGCCCGACGCGGCGATGTCGGCGGCCGCGCCCGCGGTGTCGTAGGCGACCTCCGGCTGGATCCTCGCGGTGCGCAGGAAGTCCTCGACCTGCGCGAGCGCCTGCGGGTGCGAGCGTGCGGTCTTGATGTCCTCGAGCCTCGCCCAGGGGACCGCCAGGAGACAGTGGCGCACGCGCACGACGGCCTCGGCCACGATGCGGACGCCGCTATGGTTGCGGAGCAGGTCGTAGACGTCGGCGACCGAGCCGGCGTGGGTGTTCTCCACCGGCACGACCGCGGCGTCGACCTCGCCGTTTTCGAGCGCGGCGAAGACCTCGGAGAATGTGCGACGCGGCAGAAGCTTCTCGTCGGGGAACAGCGCCGCGGCGGCCGCCTCCGAGAACGCGCCGGCCAGTCCCTGGTACGAGACGCTCAGCGATAGACCGCCGTGCGCCACTCCGCGTGACGCGGATCGTCGCCGCGCGCGATCGCGAAATACACGTCGCCGATGCGCCGCGTGATCGGACCGATCGCGCCGTCACCGACGCTGCGCCCGTCGACTTTGACGCATGGCGCGACCTGCGCGCCGGTGCCGCAGAAGAAGACCTCGTCGGCGACGAAGAGCTCGGTGCGGTCGATCGCGCGCTCGATGGTCGTGAGGCCGAGCTCCTCGCGCGCGATCGTCATGACGACCTCGCGCGTGATCCCCTCGAGGATATCGTCGGTCACCGCGGGCGTGATGAGCTTCCCGTCGCGGACCATGAATAGGTTCGCGCTGCCGCCCTCGGAGACGTGGCCGTCGCGGGTGAGGAAGATCGATTCGTCGGCATCCGCGTCGTGCGCCTCATCGACCGCGAGCGCGGTGTTGATGTACGAGCCGGTGAGCTTGCCACGCGCCGGGATCGCGTCGTCGGACGTCCGTCGCCACGTGGCGGTGCGGGCCGCGAGGCCGGAGGTCGGCAGGTACGCGCCGATCGGGAACGCGAACATGCCGAAGCCGCCGCGTAGATCGTGCAGCGCGACCTTGATCGACCGCGCGGCCTTGTACGCGAGCGGGCGGACGTACACGTCGGTGCGGAACTCGTTGCGGCGCAGCAGCTCGAGCGTGACGTCGGAGAGCATCGCGCTGTCCCCGGGAAGCTCGAGGCGGAGGATGCGGCAGCTGTCGCGCATGCGCTCGAAGTGCTCGCGCAGACGGAACACGTAGAGCTGCTCCTGCCCCGCGTTCCAATACGCGCGGATGCCTTCGAAGACACCGGTGCCGTAATTCAGCGCGTGCGTCGCGAGGCTCACGTTCGCGTCGGCCAGTCGCTTGAAGACGCCGTCGTGGTAGGCCCACCCCGTCTCCGGGATCTCGGTCCCGAGTGCCGCCGTCTCCCCCCGCCGTTCGTCAACGCTGCTGGCCATCGCTTCCTCCTCAGTTCGAAAACAGAAAAGCCTCCCGGTCCTGGGAGGCTTCGTTCCGCTGGTCTTGCTCGCTGGGCTAGCTGAGCGCGCCTCCTTCGCCGGCTCCCCGAGGGAGCTCGATAACGATGACGAAGAAGATGGTGCGCGCCATGAGGACGCGAACGCTAACGGGCCGGTGCCGAAAACTCAAGCGCCGGCGACTCAGAGGCGGCCGATCACCTCGCCGCGCTGCCAGACCCGCCGCGCGATCTCCAGCGCGACGACATCCGCGGCGACGAAGGCGACGCCCAGCCCGACCAGGGCCCAGCCATCGGCGATGCGCGCCGCGGCCACGCCGAGGACGGCGAAGATCGCGGCCGACAGGCCGATCATCAGACCGGCGACCTGCTGGCCGGCCCGCGTCGTGCGCACGACCGCGGCGATGATCAGCACCCAGCTGCCCGCGGTGATCAGATACAGGAATGCGACCACCAGGATGCCATACAGGACCTCCGGCGGCAGCGCCACGCGGACGCGCGTTGCGCCGTAGAGGAACGAGCCGAGCACGTAGAACACGCCGAGGCTGCTCGCGCAGATGAGCATCACCGGCCCCACCATCCCGAGCAGCTTGCCGACGACGATGTCCATGTCGCCGACCGGCGATGCCAGCAGCGGCACGAGCGTGCCGTTCTCCTTCTCCTGCGTGAACGTCGACGCGATGAGCGCGACGCCGGAGAGCGCCGGGATGAGCGCGCTCTGCAGCGCCAGGACGAGCATCGAGATCTCGTTCGGGCCGCCCGGCGTTCCGCGGCCGGTCGCGACGAAGAGGATCGGCAGGATCGCGAAGAAGCCGGTGCGGAGCACCGCCCCGCGGTCGCCGAAGATCTCCCAGCGGATCTCGCGCCAGGCGATGAGCGCGGCCTTACGCATCGGCGTTCCGGGACTCGGGCTCGCGCGCCTCCGCGACGATCGCGAAATACGCGTCCTCGAGCGAGCGCTCCTCGCGCGCGAGCGTGACGACCTGGACGCCGCCCTCCAGGAGCGCGCGCAGCACCGCCGGGTTCGTGGTCGCGGGCTCGTCGGCGTCGAACCGCAGCGCGGCGTAGCCGTCCGTCGGACTCGCGGTCTCGGCCGACACGCCGGCGCGCGCCAGGGCCTCGCGCGCGGTGGCGACGTCGCCCGCGAACGAGACGACGAAACGCGGATGCGCGTCGGCGCGCAGGTCGCCGGTGAGCCCCTCGCGGGCGACGCGGCCGCGATAGAGGACGACGACGCGGTCCGCGATGCGCTGAGCCTCGTCGAGATCGTGCGTGCACAGCAGGATCGCCCGGTGACGCGCGCGCAGCGACACGATGAACGATCGCAACGAGCGCGCGGTCTCCGGATCGAGCGCGGTCGCGGGCTCGTCGAGCAGCAGCACCGGCGGATCGTGCACGAGGCCGCGCGCGATCGCGACCTTCTGCTTCATGCCGCGCGAGAACGCGCCGAGACGGACGCCGAGCCGATCGGTGAGTCCCAGCAGCTCCGCGAGCTCTTCGGTGCGGCGCGTCGCGTCGGCGACGTCGTACAGGCGGCAGAAGAACTCGAGGTAGGCGCGGAGCGTCATGCGCTCGTAGAGCGAAGGCTGGTCGGTGACCATGCCGCAGCGGACGCGGATGCTGCCGGGATCGTCGCGCACCGAGATGCCGTCGACGATCACATCGCCCTCGCTCGGCGCGAGGATGCCGGCGATGATGCGGCTCGCGGTCGTCTTGCCCGCGCCGTTCGGACCGAGCAGCGCGACGATCTCACCGGGTTCGACGCGGAACGAGACGTGATCGAGCGCGTGCAGCTGCCCGAAGGAGCGCGACAGATCCCGCACGTCGATCACCGAACGAGCATATGCGTCGGATGCCGTAGCCTTCGCGCGATGGACCTCGTGCTCTCGTTGCATGGTCGCGTCGCGTGGGCGCTCGTCCTCTATTACACGCTCGTCGGGCTCTGGGGCATCGTGGCGGGGATCCGTGATCGCGGCCCGAGCGCGAACTATCGCGGCGCGATCGCGATCGCGACGATCGCCGCGGTCGGGCAGGGCATCCTCGGCCTGCTTGTCCTGGTGTTCCGCGGCGCGCCTGCCGAAGGAGTGCACATCCTGTACGGCGTCGCGCTGGTCGTCGCGATGCCGCTCGCCGTGTCGCTCGTGCACGACCGCACGCCGCGCGGTCAGTCGATCGCGCTGGGGCTCGCGGCGCTGTTCACGGCCGGTCTCGCGATCCGCGGGATAACGACGGCGTGAGCGGGGTTATCGTCCCGGGCATGCAGGACGCCGCGCCCGAGATCGACCCGATGCCCGACGTGTCGCGCGAGGCGCTGCAGGCGCTGCGCGGCGATTTCCTCTACTTCAATGTCGCTGGATCCGGACCGACGTTCCCGGTCGCGCACCGCGCGGCGGACAGCTACCGCGCGTGGCTCTCGTCGGTCGGGATGTTCTCGCATGTGGGCTACGACGCGTACAACGCCGCGCTCGATGCGACCCGCGCCGACGTCGCGGCGGCGATCGGCGATCCGGACGGCGCGGCGCGCGTCGCGCTCGCGCAGTCCGCGACCGACGGTCTGAACATGCTCGTCGGGGGCCTGCGCCTTCGGCCGCGAATGCCGCGACGCGGCGGCGCGCTCATCGTGACGACCGCGGAGGAGCACGGCAGTGCGCTCCTGCCTGTGTTCGGGCGCCGCGCGCGCGGCGACCGCGTGCAGGTGATCCCGCACCGCGACGACTCGAGCTTCCTCGGCGACGTGCGCGCCGCGTTCGCGAGTGGCGGCGAGGCGCTGGTGATCTCGCTCGTCGGCTGCAAGAGCGGCAAGGTGCTGCCGGTGGCCGAGGCGACGCGCATCGCGCACGACGCGGGCGGGACGGTCATCGTCGACTGCGCGCAGGCGCTGGGGCAGATCCCCGTCGACGTGCGCGCGCTCGGTGCCGACGCGTACGCGTTCCTCGGATACAAGTGGCTCCACGGGCCGCTGGGCGTGGGCGCGTTCTGGGTGAACGACCCGGGCCGTTTCGAGAGCACTCGCTTCGGCTGGCGCTCGCAGAGCGCGATGGACCTCCAGGGCGGCGTGACGCTCAAGCCCGACGCGTCGCGCTTCGAGATCGGCACCGTCGACGCGGGCGCGTTCTTCGGCCTGCGTCAAACGCTCGCGGTGCATCGCCGACTCGGCGCGACTGTCGGACAGCGCGTGCGGGCGCTGCGCGCGCGGCTGCTGGGGCGCCTCGCGGAGCTCCCATTCGACGTCCTTTCGCGGCCGGAAGATCCGACCGGCCTCGTCGTCGCGGCGCCGCGCGGGGCGCCGGCGCTCGAGGTCGTGGAGCGGATGTGGCGCGAGCAGCGGATCGTGGTCAAGCACCTGTCCGAGCCGGGACTCGAGGCGATCCGCATCTCGTTCTGGGCGCTGCACCAGGACAGCGACATCGACCTCCTCGCCGAGGCGTTCGCGCGCACGCTCGCCAGCCCCGTTCGCTGACCGCAGAGGACCGTTCGCTATCGTTTCCGACGTGACCCTCCTCAGCGGCCAGGTCGCCATCGTCACCGGCGCCGGCCGCGGGCTGGGTCGCGCGGTGTCGGAGAGTCTCGCCGCCCTCGGAGCGTCGGTCGTGCTCGCGTCGCGCAACGCGCCGGAGCTCGACGAGGTCGTGAAGGTGATCAAGCGCGCGGGCGGGAAGGCACTCGCGCAGACGGCCGACATCGCCGACGAGCGGCAGGTCCGGGAGCTCGCGCTCGCCACCGCGCGCTGGGTCGGGCCGGCGTCGATCCTCGTGAACTGCGCGGGCATGGTCGACCCCATGGCGCCTCTGGCGCGCTCCGATCCGGCGCTCTGGCTGCGCAACATCTCCATCAACGTCGGTGGCACGTATCTCCCGATCCGCGCGGTGCTGCCGGGGATGCTCGATCGCGGCTTCGGGCGCATCGTGAACATCACCTCCGGCTCCGCGACGCGTCCGCGCGCGGGTTGGACCGCGTATTCCGCGGCGAAGGCGGCGGTCGTGCAGCTCACGCGCAGTCTGGCGCTCGAGCTCGAGGGCACCGGCGTGACCGCCTGCGCCTTCAATCCGGGTGCGATGGACACCGACATGCAAGAGCGCATCCGCCGCACGCCCGCGTCGGACTTCCCGAGCGCCGATGAGTACCGCGAGGCCGCGCGCGAGGGCCGTCTGACCGATCCGAAGGATCCAGCACGAACGGTCGCGTACCTCGCGCTGCCGGGCACGCAGCAGAACGGACAGGTCCTGCAGCACGACGACGAGGAGCTTCGCCGCGCGGTGGAGAGCGCCCTCCCTGGGTAGGCGCTGATGCTCGCGGACGAACGCCGCGAAGAGCTCGTGCGCTTCGAGCGCACCTTCAACCTGGCGCGCCTCGGCGGCGCCGGCCTCGCCTTCTTCCTCGGACCGTTCTTCCCGAACCTCGGCGCCTGGTCGCTCGTGCTGCTGGGGGTCGGTCTGTTGATCGAGGCCGCTGCGATCGAGGCCGCGCTTCGCCGCGTGCGCTCGCGAGACGGCCTCGAGCGTCTCGCGCGGACCGTGTACGGCCTCGACTGCCTCGTGGTCTCGTTCGGGATCTTCACCTTCGCCGCCGACCCGCGGTGGACCACGTACATCGTCGGCGCGCTGCTCATCATCGCCGGCGGCTTCCGCTTCGGCCCGCGCGGAGCGCTCGCCGGAGCGATCGCGATGTCGCTCGCGACCGTCGCGGTCGCGTTCTTCCGTGCGAACGCGTACGGCTACGCGCTCGAACCGGAACGCATCTTCTTCACGGTGACCGTGAACCTGCTCGCAGCGTTCCTCATGGCCGGCCTGCTCCGCGAGCTGCGAAGCCTGCGCGGCCAGCGCGAGGCATTCCTCCGTCAGGCCGCCGAGACCGAGGCGCTTCGCGCGGTCGATCAGATGAAGAGCGACTTCCTCGCGGCGATGTCGCACGACTTCCGCAGCCCGCTCACCGTCGTGCGCGGCGCCGTCGAGCTCCTCCTCGGCGAGCGGCCCGGTTCGCTCACGCCCGGTCAGCGCGAGCTGGCGGAGAGCGCCGAGCGGAACGTGCGACGGCTCGAAGAGTTCACGGAGGATCTGCTCGAGATGGCGCGCCTCGACCAAGGAGCGGTCGCGCTCGAGCCGGAGGAGCTCGACGTCCGGCACCTCCTCAGCGAGATCGTCGCCGACCATCAGATCCTCGCGAAGCAGCGCCGGCAATGGTTCGCGCTCGATGCGCCCTCGGACACGATGACGGTGGCGGCGGACCGCGGCCGGCTCCGCCAGGCGCTCAACAATCTCATCGGCAACGCGATCAAGTACGCCCCGAGCGGGACGCCCATCACCGTTCGGGCCGAGCGGCAGAACGGCCTGTTCCGCATCGCCGTGAGCGACCACGGGCCGGGGATCCCGCCGGAGGAGCGCGGTCACATGTTCGAGAAGTTCTTCCGCGGGAGCGGCGTCGGCTCGACGCCCGGCGCGGGACTCGGCCTGTCCATCGCGCGCTCGCTCGTCGTGCTGCACGGCGGCACGCTCGACTACGAGGACACGCCAGGCGGTGGATCGACGTTCGTCGTCAAGCTCCCCGCGGAGAGCGCGTGAACGTCCTCATCGTCGACGACGAGCCCGACGTCCGGTCGCTCGTTCGCAGCGCGCTGCAGTACGCGCGCACCCCGCTCGAGGCGATCGAGGCCGGCGACGCCGAGGAGGCGCTCAAGGCCGTCGCGTCGGCGCGGCCCGACATCATGGTGCTTGACCTCGCGCTGCCGGGGCGCGACGGTTTCTCGGTGCTCGAGGAGCTGCGCCGCACGAGCGATCTTCCGGTCATCGTGCTGACCGCGCGCGGGCTCGAGCACGACAAGATCCGCGGGCTCGAGCTCGGCGCCGACGACTACATGACGAAGCCGTTCAGCCCGCGCGAGCTGCTCGCGCGTATCGAGACGGTCCTGCGGCGAACGACCCATTCCGGCGCGGAGCCGCGCCGCGGTGTGATCGACGCCGGCCCCCTCCGGATCGACGTCGGCGGCCGCCGTGTGTTCCTGAGCGGCGAAGAGGTGCGGCTCACACGCACGGAGTTCGATCTGCTCGCCGAGCTCGCCGCTCGACGCGGCGAGGCGCTACCGCACGAGCAGCTGCTCGAGAAGGTCTGGGGTCCGGAGTACCGCGGCGAGAACCACTACCTGAAGGTGTACATCGGCCGGCTGCGCGACAAGCTCGAGGACGACGCGTCGCAGCCCCGTCTCATCGTGAACGTGCGCGGCGTCGGTTACAGGCTCAACGTGCCCTAGCCGCAGTCCAGCCTAAGAAGAGTCAGAGAATCCGATCAACGACGACGCGGCGCACGGCTCCGGGGACGCGACTAGCGATCGGCGCTCTTCTCCCGCCCCGCCGGCCGGTAGTTCTTTCGCTTCTCGATCGCGCCCGAGATGAGCTTGCTCACGCCCGCCGGATCCGTCTGCGCCCTGCGCTCGAGCTCGGCCTGGCCGCGGCCGATGAGACCGCAGGTCGGGCAATCGCCGCGGCCATCGAGCCGGCCATGGCAGTTCGAGCAGTGGACCTCGAACGCGGCCTGCGGCCGGAACAGACCCATCTCCTCAGCCTCGATGATGAGGGCCTGCGTGTCGGTGCTCATGCGGACCCCAGCACGACCGACTTCTTCTCGGTGTAGCTCTCGACCGCCTCGATGCCGTGCTCCTTACCGAAGCCGGACTGCTTCGCGCCACCGAACGGGAGCTGGTCGTACGCGACCTGGATGTCGTTGACCCAGGTGTACCCCGCGTCGAGCTGCTCCGCGGCCTTGCGCGCCTTCGCCATGTCGCGCGTGAAGATCGACGAGCCAAGGCCGTAGATCGACGAGTTCGCCTTCGCGATGGCCTCGTCGAGCTCCTTCACGATGAAGAGCGGCACGGCGGGTCCGAAGACTTCCTCGGTGGCCATGCGCGAATCCTCGGGGACGTCGGTGAGGACCGTCGCCGGATAGAACCAGCCCTTCGCGTACTCGGAGCCGTCGGGCCGCTGGCCGCCGGCCAGGACCTTCGCGCCGCGCTTCACGGCGTCGGCGACCTGCGCCTCCACCTCGGCGCGCTGCTGCTCGGTGTGGAGCGGACCCATCTTCGTGTCGGCGGCGAACTGCTCGCCGATCTTCCACTCCTTCTGCGCGCGTTCGGTGAACTTGGTCATGAACTCCTCGGCGATCTTCTCGAAGAGGAAGATGCGCTTCACCGCGAGACAGGCCTGTCCCGCGTTGAAGAAGCGGCCGATCGCGGCCGCGGCGGTGGCGCGGCGGATGTCGGCGTCGTCGGCGACGATCATCGCGTCGCTGCCGCCGAGCTCGAGCGTCACGCGGGTCACGTTCTTCGCCGCCAGCCCCATGATCCGCTTGCCCGTCGCGGTCTGCCCGGTGAAGGCGATCTTGTTGATCTTCGGGTGGCTCACCAGCGCGTCACCGATCTCGCTCCCGGAGCCGTGCACGGTGTTGATGACGCCGGCCGGGAAGCCTGCGGAGTTGATCGCCTCGATCGCGCGCTGCGTCGCGAGCGGCGTCGTCGACGCTGGCTTGAGCACGATCGTGCAGCCCGTCGCGAGGGCCGGGCACAGCTTGTTCGCGAAGAGGGTGAGCGGGAAGTTCCACGGCGTGATCGCCGCGACGACGCCGACCGGGCGCCGCATCGTTATGCCGAACTTCGACGGGTCGTCGAGCGGGATGTAGTCGCCGCGGATCTTGTCCGCGAGGCCCGCGAAGTACTCGAGGTTCTCGGCGACGCGCTGCGCCTCGATCTTCGCGTGCGCCAGCGGCTTGCCCTGCTCCATCGCGAGGAGCTTCGCGACCTCGTCGACGACCTCGTGCATCTTCAGAGCGGCCTCGTGCATCAGCTTGGCGCGCTTGCTGCCGGGGGTCGCTGCCCAGGCCGGGAACGCCTTGCGCGCGGCATCGACCGCGGCGTCGACGTCGGCCGCCGTCCCCCGCGGGATCTGGCCGACGACCTCGCCGTTCGCGGGATTACGGACCTCGATCGTCTTGCCGCCTGCGGCATCGACGAGCTCGCCGTTGATGAGCATCTGGGCCATTCTCAGGACCTCCCCGTGATCGCTTCGGAGTCTAGGAGCGCGCGCGGACGTTCGCTCGGACGAACAGTCCGGCGTGCCAACGCCCGGACGGAAATCGCGCGGCGCTCCAAGGCGCGGCTCTATAAGGTATGCGCGCAGCAGCGTTTGGGAGGTCAAGTGAGATGGCCGTGCGACTCGAGAAACAGGACGCGATCGGACACATCGTCCTCGACCGCCCACCGGCCAACTCGTACGACCGCGCGTTCATGGACGAGCTCGACGCCGCGATCGAGGACGCGCGGAAGGACGACGGGGTCCGGGCCATCGTGGTGCGCAGCGCCTCCGAGAAGTTCTTCTCGGCGGGCGCGGACGTGTCGGTGTTCGCGAAGAGCGACCTGGACACGCAGAACGCGTTCGTCGTGTGTGCGAACGAGGCGATGGGCAAGTTCGAGAGCACGCCCAAGGTCGTCATCGCGGCGATCAACGGACACTGTCTCGGGGGTGGACTCGAGATCGCGCTGTGCTGCGACTTCCGCATCGCGGCCGAGGGCGGCTACAAGATCGGACTGCCAGAGGTGACGCTGGGTCTGCTCCCCGGCACCGGCGGGACGCAGCGGCTGCCGCGCCTCATCGGCCGTCAGAGGGCGCTCGAGCTGATGCTCCGCGGCACAACGCTGTCGCCGCAAGCCGCGCGCGAGGCCGGCATCGTGGACGAGCTCGTGCCCGCGGCGGACCTCCTCGCGACCGCGGTCGACCGCGCGCGGTCGTACGCGGACGGGCCGAGCTACGCCGTCGGGCAGATCAAGCTCGCCGCGGTGCAGGGCTACGGCCGCTCGCTCGAGGACGGACTCGCGATCGAGCGCGAGGCGCTCATCCGGCTCTTCAAGAGCGAGGACGCGCGTGAGGGCGTGAAGGCCTTCGTCGAGAAGCGCAAGCCCGAGTACAAGGGACGCTAGCCACGGCCGACAAGCGGTCGACCCTGCGCGACGCGGTCGCGCGGCACACGAGCGACGGCATGTCCATCGCGCTCGGGTGCGCACTCGAGCCGGCGATCCCCTTCGCCTTCGCGCACGAGCTGATCCGCCAGAAGCGGCGCGATCTCGAGCTCATCGGTCCCATCTCCGACATCGCGTTCGACCAGCTCATCGGCGCGGGGTGCGTGCGGCGCGTGACCGCCGCCTGGATCGGCAACGTCTCGGCGGGTCTCGCGCATGCGTACCGGCGCGCGATGGAGCAGGGGATCCCGCGGCGCATCGAGGTGCACGACCACAGCAACTTCTCGATCGCGCAGGCGCTGCTCGCCGGCGCCCTCGGCGCGCCGTACCTGCCGACACGCTCGCTGCTCGGGAGCGACATCCCGCGCGCCAACCCGACGTTCGTGGCGGCGACCTCGCCGCTCGACGGCTCGCCGATCCTCATCATCCCCGCCATCACGCCCGACGTCACCGTGATCGCCGTCCAGCGTGCCGACGCCGCCGGCAACGCGCAGCTCTTCGGCCCGTGGGGCGTGTCGCAGGAGGCCGCGCTCGCCGCGAAGTCCGTCATCGTCCTCACCGAGGAGATCGTCGCGCGCGACGTGATCGGCGCCGATCCGAACCGCACCGTGGTGCCGGCGATGAAGGTCGTCGCCGTCGTCGAGGAGCCGGGAGCCTGCCACCCGTCTCCCCTGCAGGGCCGGTATGGTCGGGACCACGAGTTCTTCCACGACTACCATCGCGCGACGCGCACCGTGGAAGGATTCGACGCCTGGATCGCGGAGTGGGTCACCGGCGTTCCCGACCGCCGTGAGTACCTGCGCCGCCTCGGCGCGCGGTGGCAGGACCTGCGTGTCCCCGCTGGAGGTGCGGCATGACGCCGGCGTCGATCTTCGACCGGATGCTCGGCGCGCTTCGCCTGAGCGAGGACACCTACGAGGAGATCGAGCACGACGAGAAGGCGACCGGCGAGGCGGCGTTCATCGTCGTCGCGACGAGCCTCGTGAGCGGCGCGGTGAACGGCGTCCTGGGCGGCGTCGACGATGGCTTCTTCGGAGCGCTCGGGTCGTTCATCGGCTGGGCGTTCTACGCCTGGATCGCCTACATCGTCGGCGTGAAGCTCTTCCCCGGACCGCACACGCGCTCGAGCTGGGGCGAGATCGCGCGCACGCTCGGGTACGCGAACACGGCGCGCTTCCTCATCGTCTTCGAGCTCGTTCCCGGGTTCGCGGCGCTGACGCGGACCGTCGTCGGTCTTTGGGTCCTGGTCGCGACGATCGTCGCTCTGCGCGCGTCGCTCGACATCTCGACCGGCCGCGCGATCTGGATCGCCATCGCGAGCACCATCGGCCAGCTCGTGGTGATCGCCCTAGCGCTGACCGTCGCGGTCGCATTGTTCTCGAGGTGATGGACGTCTCGCCCGGGGAGATCATGGTCGCGCAGGCCGCGCGCGAGATACGCGACGGCGAGCGCGTGTTCGTCGGTATGCGCCTTCCGCTCATCGCCTTCGTGCTCGCGAAGCGCACGCTCGCCCCGAACGCCGTGGGCCTGTTCGAGCTCGGGATCGTCCGTGACGAGCCGTCGCCCGAGCTCCTGTACACCATGGGCGATCCGCCGAACGTCACCGGCGCCGTGTGGTGCGCGCGCACGGTGGACCTCATGGGACTGCTGCAGCGCGGCGATGTCGAGGCCGGCTTCATCGGCGGGGCCGAGGTCGATCGCCACGGCAACCTGAACACGACGGCGATCGGCGACGACCGCGCCCGCCCGACCGTGCAGCTGCCGGGCTCCGGCGGCGGCGCGGACATCGCGAGCCTCGCGCACCGGCTCA
This sequence comes from Chloroflexota bacterium, assembly GCA_046727665.1. Classification (GTDB taxonomy): domain Bacteria; phylum Chloroflexota; class Limnocylindria; order P2-11E; family P2-11E; genus CF-39. The sequence goes on along the minus strand of JBKPCZ010000191.1, from coordinate 2,447 downwards.
TCGTGATCATGGCGCACGACAAACGGCGCCTCCGCGAGCGCGTCGATTTCATCACCTCGCCCGGTTACGGCGACGGCGGCGACTGGCGCGCGCGCGTCGGGCTGCCGCGGGGCGGTCCGTCGGTCCTCATCACGACGCGCGGGGTGTTCCGTTTCGTCGGAGGCGATGCCGTGCTCGTGTCCTATCACCCGATGAGCTCCGTCGACGAGATCGCGGCGAACACCGGTTGGACGCTGACGGTAGCCGACGACGTGCGCGCGACCGAGCCGCCGAGCGCGGCCGAGCTGCGCATCATCCGTGAGTACGACCCGAGCGGATTCTGGACACGGAGGGATGGATCGTGAGCGAGGGCACGACGCGGGCCGTCTTCGCCGCGTTCGCCGGGAACCTGGCGATCGCGATCACCAAGGCGCTGGCGGCGGTGCTGACCGGTTCGGGCGCGCTCATGGCCGAGACGGCGCACTCGATCGCGGACTCGCTCAACCAGATCCTGCTCTACGTCGGCATACGCCGGAGCGTGGCGCCGGCGACGGAGCGGCATCCGCTCGGCCACGGCAAGGAGCGTTACTTCTGGTCGCTCGTCGTCGCGCTGTTCCTGTTCTTCGGTGGCGGCGTGTTCTCGCTCTATCAGTCGTACGATCGCCTCGCGCATCCGCACGAGATCGGTGACGCGACGATCGGGTTCATCGTCCTCGGTCTCTCGGCGCTGTTCGAGGCGTTCTCACTGACGGTCGCCGTGCGCGAGCTGCGGCACGCCGCGCGGCTGGCAGAGATGCCGGTGGCCCGCTTCCTGTCGCAGCTGCGCGACCCGGCGCTTCGCACGGTGCTCTATGAGGACAGTGCCGCGCTCGCCGGGCTCGCGGTGGCTACGGGCGGTCTGGGGCTGACGGTGTTGACCGGCGACCACCTCTTCGACGCGGTGGCGAGCGGACTGATCGGCGTGATCCTCATCTATGTCGCGTACCAGCTGGCCTGGAGCGCGCGGGGTCTCATCATCGGCCAGGCGCCGCCGGAGGAAGTGCGGCATGCCCTTCGCGAGACCATCTCGGGGATGCCCGGGGTCGAGCGGGTCATCGCGCTCCGCGTCATCGAGATGGGCACCAACCAGCTCCTCGTCCTGGCGCGCATATCCGTGCGCGACGACATACCGGCGGGCGATGCCGAGCGGCTCATGGTGCGGCTCCGCGACCGGCTGAAAGGCAATCACCCCGAGGTCATGACCTCCTACATCGAGCTTCATCCCTGAGCGTCGTGCTCTTCCACCGCATCGACGATCCCGACTCCGCCGCGGTCCGCCGGCGCGTGGTCGAGCTCGGGCTGAAAGCGCGCATCGATTTCCAGAACGTCGACACCGATGGCGCCGAGGCGTTCGCCGCGCTCGGCGCGCGGACCGTCCCCGCCCTCGCGGTGGGAGAGCGCGTGCACGAGGGCCGCGACGCGGTGCTGGTCGCGCTCGAAACCCTGCGGCCATAATCGCGGGCGTGGGGGAGCTGCGGCTACCGGATCTGGGCGACCGGTACAACGCGGCCGAGACCTACGTCGACGCGCACCGCGCGGAGCGGCCGGACGCGATCGCGATCCGCTGCCAGGGCGCCTCTGTCACGTACGGCGAGATGGCGCGGAACGTCGATCGCTGCGGCAACGCGCTGCGCGAGCTCGGCGTCGATATCGAGGACCGCGTCGTCATCCTGTGCGTGGATTCGCCGGCGTTCGTGTACGCGTTCTTCGGTGCGATCAAGCTGGGCGCGATCCCGGTCCCGACGAACACGCTGCTCATCGCTCGTGACCTGGCCTACATCCTTCGCGATAGCCGCGCCGTCGCGGCCGTCGTCAGCGCGCCGCTGCTGCCGAAGCTTCTCGAGATCCGCAGGGACTGCCCACGTCTCCGTCACATCCTCGTGACGACTTCGGGGACGACGGCGCAGGGCGGTCCGCTTCCAGAAGGCGTGTCGTCGTTCGAAGCGGCGCTCGCCGCCGCCGACGACGAGCTCGATCCCGCCGACACCACGCCGGACGACATGTGCTTCTGGCTCTACTCCTCCGGCACCACCGGCTTCCCGAAGGGGGCGGTGCACCTGCAGCACGACATGATCTATTCGGCGGAGACGCTCGGGCGGCACGTCCTCGGCTGCACCGAAGCGGACCGCTACTTCACGGTGTCGCCGCTGTTCCACGCGTACGGTCTCGGGAACGGCGTCTTCGTGCCCATGCGCTACGGCGCGTCGGTCGTGTACAAGCCCGAGCGCGCGACACCCGACCTGGTGTACGGCCTCGTCACCACGGAGAAGCCGACGGTGATGTACACCGCGCCGACGTTCTACGCCGCGCTGCTCGCGTATCCCGAGGCGGACTTCAAGTACGACCTGTCGTCGCTGCGTTTCTGCGTCTCGGCCGGAGAGTCGCTCCCGAAGCCGCTCTTCGACGCCTGGAAGAAGCGCTTCGGGATC
>JBKPCZ010000190.1:0-5067 GCA_046727665.1 Chloroflexota bacterium | reverse complement strand
GGCGGTGCCGCGGCGGTCGCGGCGCTCGCGTACGGCACCGCCTCGCTCGCCCGCGTGGACAAGATCGTCGGACCGGGCAACGCGTACGCCGCGGCGGCGAAGTGGCTCGTGTCGGCCGACGTCGGCATCGACGCACTGCAGGGTCCCAGCGAGCTGATCGTCGTCGCGTCGGGCGACGCGGACGCGGCGGTGATCGAGCTCGACCTCCTCGCGCAGGCGGAGCACGGCGCCGGCGCGTTCGCGGCCCTCGTGAGCGATGACGCGGCGCTGCTCCGCGCGATCGACGCCGCGCTCGCGCTGAAGCGGCAGGCGCGGATCTTCACCTACCGCGCGAAGGATCTGCTCACCGCCGTCCGTGCCGCGGACGACGCGGCGCCTGAGCACGTGTTGCTCGCCGGCCGCGCCGCCGCCGCACTGGCCGCGCGCGTGCGCCACGCCGGCGCGGTGTTCGTGGGCGCGCGCTCCGCGGTCGCGTTCGGCGACTACGTCGCCGGGACGAATCACTCGCTGCCGACCGGCGGCACCGCGCGCTGGTCATCCGCGCTTCGCGTCGATGACTTCGTGCGCTGGACGAGCCGCGTAACGCTGCGCGGCGATCTGCGTGAGCTCGCGCGGGCCGGCGCCGCGATCGCCGGCTACGAAGGCATGCACTACCACAGGGCATCGATGGAGGCGCGCGTGTGAGCGACGAGCTGCCGCGGCCCCGCGAGTGGCTCGCCGGCGCGAAGCCGTATCGGACGCAGACGCAGGCCGCCGAGGTGCGGCTGCAGTCGAACGAGTGGGCCGAGCCCGTCGCGCTCGGCCGGTACCTCTCGGCCGCCGATCTCGACGGCACCGCGCTCAACCGCTATCCGGACATCGCCGCCGCGCGGCTGCGCGCGATCCTCGCGGACGAGTGGTCGGTGTCACCGGAGCAGATCATCGTCGGGAACGGCAGCAACGAGGTCCTCCTGTACACGTTCCTCGTCTTCGGCGGACCCGACCGCACGCTGCTGGTCTTCACGCCGACCTACACGATGTACGCGCGCCTGGGACGGCTCACCGGTATGCGCGTGCACGAGGAGCGCGTCGGCGTTCCGTACGCGCTCGGTCCGGCGAAGGTGCGGGAAGCGATCGACCGCGTGCGCCCCGACCTCATCTGCTTCTCGTCGCCGAACAACCCGACCGGTGACCTCGTGGACGACGACGCGATCCTCGCCGCGCTCGAAAGACCGCGCACGCTGGTGCTCGTCGACGAGGCGTATGTCGATTTCGCGGATCACAGCGTTCTGCCGCTCGTCGCGAGCCATCCCAACCTCGTCATCGCGCGCACGTTCTCGAAGGCGCGCGCGTCGGCCGGCCTGCGCCTCGGTGCGCTCATCGCCGATCGCCGGATCGCGGAGACGTACGACGCCGCGCGTCTTCCGTACAACGTCGGGGCGCTCACGCAGCTCGTGGCCGAGCGTGTGGCGTCGGATACACAGGGCCTTGCCGAGCGCGTGGCCTGCGTCACGGGCGAGCGGATCCGGGTCTTCGAGGCGCTGAGCGCGCTCCCGGACATCGAGGTCTTCCCGTCGCGCGCGAACTTCCTCCTGGTCCGGCACCGGACGACGCCGGCCGCGGCGATCCACGCCGCGTTGCTCGCGCGCGGCGTCCTGGTGCGCGACGTGTCGTCGTGGACCGATGCCGGTGAGACGCTGCGCGTCACGATCGGCACGCCGCACGAGAACGACCGCTTCCTCGACGCGCTGCGCGCCGCCGTGGCGGCACGCTGATGCCAGCCGCGCGCGGCGCGCGACGGGCGCGACGCACCAAGGAGACCGACGTCCGGGTGCGTTTCGCCCTCGACGGCTCCGGTACGGCGAGCATCCGGACCGGGCTGCCATTCCTGGACCACATGCTCGAGCTCTTCGCGGTCCACGGCCTCTTCGACCTAACACTGAAGGCCGCGGGGGACATCGAGGTCGATCAGCACCACACCGTCGAGGACATCGGGCTGGTGCTCGGGGGCGCGATCGATGAGGCGCTCGGCGATCGCAAGGGCCTGGTTCGCTACGCGTCGCTCGAGGTGCCGATGGACGAGTGCCTCGTGAGCGTCGCGCTGGACCTCGGCGGACGGCCGTTCTTCGCGCACGATTTGAAGCCGAAGACGCGCATCGTCGGTTCGTTCGATTCGACCCTCGTGCCTGACTTCTTCATCGCCCTCGTGCAGGGCGCGCGCTGCACGCTACACGTGACGCAGCTGCGCGGCGGCAACACGCACCATCTGCTCGAAGCGACGTTCAAGGCGTTCGGCCGCGCGCTCGACACGGCCTCTCAGCGCGACCCGCGGCGCAAAGGCGTGCCGAGCTCGAAGGGCCGTATCGGGTGATCGCGATCATCGACTACGGCGTCGGCAACCTTCCCAACGTCGAGCGCGCCCTGCGCCGCGCGGGCGCGAGCGACGTCCGCGTGACCCGCTCGCATGTCGAGATCCTGGCGGCGCGCGCGATCGTGCTCCCCGGCGTCGGCCACTTCGGACACTGCGCGCGCGAGCTGCGTCGCTTCGGGCTCGACGCGATGGTCCGCGTCGCGCACGACCGCGGCATCCCGCTCCTCGGGCTCTGCGTCGGCATGCAGCTCTTCTTCGAGGAGAGCGAGGAGGATCCGGGCACGCCCGGCCTCGCGCTGGAGCGCGGACACGTGCGGCGGCTCAGCGGCAACGTGCGCGTGCCCCACACCGGTTGGAACCAGGTCTCGTTCGCGCGGCCGCATCCCTGGCTCGCCGAGGTCCCCGCCGACGCGCACTTCTACTTCGTCCACTCGTACGCCGCCGAGCCCGCCGACCGCGGCATCGTCGTCGGGACGGTGGACCACGGCGGGACGGTCACCGCGGCGGTGGGATCCGAGGGACTGCTCGGCCTGCAGTTCCACCCCGAGAAGAGCGGCGCGATGGGCGTCCGCGCGCTGCGGTCGTTCGTGCGCGCGACCGACGCGTGAGCCGATGCTGGCCAAACGCATCATCCCCTGCCTCGACGTGAAGGACGGCCGTGTCGTGAAGGGCACGCGGTTCGTCGAGCTTCGCGACGCCGGCGACCCGATCGAGCTCGCGGCGCGCTACGACCGCGAAGGCGCCGACGAGCTCGTCTTCCTCGACATCACCGCGTCGGCGGAGAAGCGGCGGACCGTGATCGATCTCGCGCAGGAGGTGGCCGCGGCGCTCACGATCCCGTTCTGCGTCGGCGGCGGCATCGGATCGGTCGACCTCGCGGCCGCGATCCTGCGCGCCGGCGCGGACAAGGTCGCGGTGAACACCGCCGCGGTGCGGCGTCCCGCGCTCCTCGGCGAGATCGCCTCGCGCGCGGGATCGCAGGCCGCGGTGCTCGCGATCGACGCGAAGCGGCGCGACGACGGCTCGTACGAGGTCTACGTCGAGGGCGGCCGCACGCCGACGGGGATCGACGCGGTCGAGTGGGCGCGTCGCGGCGTCGAGGCCGGCGCGGGCGAGATCCTGCTGACGTCGATGGACCGCGACGGCACGCGCGACGGCTTCGAGCTCGACCTCACCGCGCGGGTCGCGGACGCGGTGCGCGTCCCGGTGATCGCGTCCGGCGGCGCGGGCACCGCCGCGCACTTCGTTGACCTGTTCGGCCGCACCGGCGCCGAGGCGGGGCTCGCGGCGTCGATCTTCCACTCGCGTGAGATCGCCGTTGCCGCGCTGAAAGAGGAGCTCGCGAGGCGCGGCGTGAACGTGCGGCCGAGCGTGGAGGCGGCATGACGAGCCGCGTCGTGCGCGAGCGTCATACCGCATGACGGAGGACGTCCGCTTCGACGAGCGCGGGCTTGTCCCCGCCGTCGTCCAGGATGCGGCGACGGGCGCGGTGCTCATGCTCGCCTACATGGACCGCGAGGCCCTCGACGCGACGCTGCGCACGCGCGAGGTCCATTTCCACAGCCGCTCGCGCGACACACTGTGGAAGAAGGGCGAGACGAGCGGCAACGTCCTGCACCTGGTCGAGCTCGTGCCCGACTGCGACGCCGACGCCCTGCTCGTGAAGGTGCATCCGGCGGGGCCGGCGTGCCACACCGGTCAGGCGACGTGCTTCGGGCCGGTGAACGAGCGCGACCTGGGGCGGTTCCTGTCAGAGCTCGCCGCGATGCTGCGGCAGCGCCGCCGCGACTTGCCCGCGGACTCGTACTCCGCGCGGCTCTTCCGCGAAGGACCCGATGCGATCGCCGCGAAGCTGGTCGAGGAAGCCGGCGAGACCGCGGCCGCGCTGCGCGGCGAGGGTCGCGAGCGCACGATCAGCGAGCTGACGGACGTCCTCTACGTGATGCTCATCCTCGCCACGCACATCGAGGCGACGCCCGACGAGATCAGGGAGAGCCTCCAGGAGAAGCGGCGTCAGGCTCCCACGCGTCGAGACACGACCGGATCTGGCTGAGCGCGGTCACGCGCGCGTCGGGCATCGGATCATCCGGCTTTGACAGCACGTCTCCGCGATCGATCCAGATGGATCGCATTCCTGCGTCGCGCGCGCCGCCGATGTCGCGCGGAAGGCTGTCGCCGATCATCACCGCGCTGTCGGCTGTCGCGCCGAGCGCGTCGAGCGCGGCCGCGAAGATGCGCCGGTCGGGCTTCCCGACACCGAGCTCCACCGAGATGACGATCGCGGAGAAGTGTCGAGCGAGCGCGGCGCGACCGAGCTTCTCACGCTGCACGGCGGGCGCGCCGTTGGTCACAAGCGCGAGCCGATGATCGCGCGAGAGATCGTCGAGCACGGCAACGGCCTCGGGATCGACGATCTCGCCCGCCCGCCGTGCGCGGCGGTAGACGTCGTCGAGATCCATGGCGAGGTCTGCGTCATCGACACCGCAGGCGCGCAGCGCGTCGCGCCAGACGTCGCGCCGGAAGTGAGGCACGAAGTCGCGCAGCGCACGAAGACCATCGCCTTCACCCTGGAAGTCGCCCCACAGGCCTTCACCCCACCAGATGCCCATGCGGTCGGCGTAGGCCGATATCGGAGAGGCGCGCCAGTGATCGTCGGCGATGCGGAGCGTGGCCTCGTACAGCCGTTCGGCGTCAGCGAGCCCGGCCGCCCGCTCGCA
>JBKPCZ010000189.1:0-2445 GCA_046727665.1 Chloroflexota bacterium | reverse complement strand
TTTGGCTGGTCATCCCAAGAAACGCATACCCCGCGCCGCGCAGGGCGAGCGTCGCAGTCATCTGGCCCTGAAGGCGCAGAATCTCGTGCCTTGTCCGCAGTGCAAGAGCCCGAAGCCGTCGCACCAGGCGTGTCCGCACTGTGGCATGTTCCGCGGCCGTCAGGTGCTCAAGATCAAGGCGAAGCGCGCCGCGGCATAGTCCCGTGCGCATAGCCGTCGACGCCATGGGTGGCGATCACGCCCCGGACGAGATCGTCCGGGGCGCGCTGCTGTATCGGGCGCTCGGCGGAACTGCGGACATCGTGCTCGTCGGTCAACAGGACCGGCTCCGTCCACTGCTCGTCGGGGCGCACGCCGGGGTCGAGATCCGGCACGCGGCCGAGGTCATCGCGATGGACGAGCATCCGGCGAACGCGCTTCGCCGACGAGCGGATACGTCCATCGGGGTCGCGACCACGCTCGTGAAGAAAGGCGAGGCCGACGCGGTCGTGTCAGCCGGCAGCACCGGTGCGACGATGGCCGCGGCGCTCCTTGTCCTGGGACGCGTGCGCGGCATCGATCGTCCGGCGCTCTGCGGGATGCTGCCCGTGCTCGGCGATCGTCCGGCGACGTGCCTGCTCGACGCGGGCGCGACGATGGACGCGGATGCGAAGAACCTCGTGCAATACGCCCGCATGGCGACGTGGTTCATGGAGAAGGTCCACGGCACTCGGTCGCCGTCGATCGGCCTCATCAACGTCGGTGAGGAACCCGAGAAGGGGGACAAGGTGCGTCTGGAAGCGCACGGCATGCTCTCGGCGAGCGACATGAACTTCTACGGGAACATCGAGGGCCGTGACGTGCTGCGCGGGGTAACGGACATCGCGCTCTGCGATGGCTTCACCGGCAACGTCCTGGCCAAGGGCCTCGAAGGCGCCCTCGACGTCGTGCAGGTCGGCATCCGCGGCGACATCTTCGGCGGCCCGCTCGGGAAGATCGCCGCGCTGTTCGCGTATCCCGGCATCCGCAGGTTCCGGCACCGGTTCGACTACGACCAGTACGTGTCCGCTCCGCTCCTGGGCATCGCCGGCGTTTCGGTGGTCACGCACGGGCGTGCGCGCGCGAACATGGTGCGGTGGGCGATCACCGTCGCCGAGCGCGCGGTGTCGTCCGGGCTGGTGGAGGCGATCGGCTCCAGCGCGGCGACGGCCGCATGAAGCAGCGCGCGCCGCGCGCCGGCCGTCACCCCGCTCGTCGGGTCGCGCTCCAGACGCTCTTCGAGATCGACTTCAACCGCGCGGACGCCAAAGACACCTGGCAGCGTGGCTCGTTCCGCACCGGACTCACCGACGAGGCGGCGAGCTTCGCATGGCAGCTCGTCGAGGGCGTGCTCGAGCATCGGCGGGGGCTCGACGAGGAGATCCACCAGCTGGCGCCCGAGTTCCCGATCGAGCAGATGGCGCGCATCGACCGCAACGTGCTGCGGATCGCGCTCTACGAGCTGCGCGTGCTGGGTGACGCGCCGGCGGCGGCGATCATCGACGAGGCGGTCGAGCTCGCGAAGATGTTCGGCAGCGAGGCGTCGCCCAAGTTCGTCAACGGCGTGCTCGCAACGGCGGTGGGCGGGCGCAAGGAGCCGTCGGCCTAGCGCACCGTCAGCGGGACCTGGACCAGGCCCATATCTGCCCCGTCGCGCGGACTCCCCCAGTACACCTCGAGCGTGACGTTCCCGATCGTCGTCGCGGGCAGCTGCACCGCGAACTGGTAGGTGCCCCAGACCGCACTCGTGCCGCGACTCGCCGTGGTGAACCCTTGCGCTACGACGCGCCTGTTGGAGTCGACGACACGCCACGCGGTCGTCGCCTCGTACGTGCGCGACAGACCGCTCACGGTGAACTGGCGTCCGATCGACGGCTGGATCCCGACGGCGGCCCCGGCCCCCGAGGCGGTGGGCGCGGGGCTGTACACGGCGACCGTGTCGCTGATCGACCGGGCGTAGCCTCCGACGTCGACGACGATCCGGTCGGGACTCGTCAGCAGCGCCACGCGCCACGGCCGCTGGTCGTCCAGGTACAGCTCGTACGTCGTGCCCGCGACGCTCGTCGCCGACCTGATCGAACGCAGCGGCGAGCGGTCGACGATCTCGAGCCCGGGCTTGGTCTCGGTCCCCTTGACCTCGAGGGTGACCACGTACTTGCTCGCCCAGAGGTCCTTCGTGTCGTCGGAGGCCCTGCCCTCCGCCTTGAAACCAATCCAGTCGCCCGAGTCGACCTGCACGACGAAGCGCGCGACGCCTACGGCGAACGTGTCCACCGAGTAGTTGTTGCTGAGCCGCGCCGGCAAGGGACTGGGACACGTGGGCACGCACGGCCAAGATTGCTGCTCGCTCACGCTCTCGCTCGCGACGCGTGCGTAACCCGAAACGTCGTCACGCGTCAGCGGCTTGTCCCACACGAGCTGATCGAT
>JBKPCZ010000188.1:0-2582 GCA_046727665.1 Chloroflexota bacterium | reverse complement strand
CGTCAACGGTCATGTCTATCTCCCCTGTCCGGCCGCGCGCGCTTTGTCTTCCTCGTCGGGCCATGCCGGCAGGCCCCACGCGGCGCCCTTGAGCGTCTTCAGACTGAGCAGCGCACACTTGATGCGCGCCGGACTGATCGGGATGCCAAGGTTCTCGAGGATGTGATCGCGGTCGATGGCCTTGACCTCGTCGAGCGTCTTGCCCTTGATCTCCTCGGTGAGGATCGAGGCCGATGCCTGTGAGATCGCGCAGCCCTTGCCTTTGAAGCGCACGTCAGCGACGCGGCCGTCATCGATCCGGAGCGCCATGCTCAGCTCGTCACCGCACAGCGGGTTCGAATCGCTGTACGTGTTCGTCGCCTCCGGCAGCTCGCCCTGGTTCCGGGGGTTCTTGTAGTGGTCAAGGATGTAAACCCGGTACATGTCGTCCATCGCTAAACCTTGAACACTTTCTTGGCCTTCTCTATTGCGTCCAGGAGGGCGTCGCACTCCTCGGTCGTGTTGTAGAGGTAGAAGGACGCGCGCGTCGTCGCGGCGACGCCCAGGCGCGTCATCAGCAGCTGGTTGCAGTGGTGACCGGCTCGCACGCACACGCCCTCGCGGTCGAAGATCGTCGCGACGTCGTGCGGGTGGATGCCCTCGATGTTGAACGAGACCACGCCCACCCGGTCGTCGAGCGTCTTCGGTCCGTAGACCTCGACGCCCGCGATCCGCGTGAGGCGCGGCAGCAGATAGCCCACGAGAGACAGCTCGTGGTCGTGGATCTTCGCCACGCCGACCGCCTCGAGGTAGTCGACGGCGGCACCGAGCCCGATCGCGTCGACGTACGAGGACGTGCCGGCCTCGAACTTCCACGGGAGCTCGTTCCACTCGGTCTTCTCGACGGTGACGCGGCTGATCATGTCGCCCCCGAACAGGAACGGCCGCATGCGCTCGAGAAGCGCGATACGCGCCCACACCGCACCCGAGCCGGGTGGCGCCAGCATCTTGTGACCGCTGAACACGAGGAAGTCGCAGTCCAGGTCGGTCACGTCCACGGGCGTGTGCGGCACCGCCTGCGCCGCGTCCACGAGGACCGTCGCTCCCGCGGCGTGCGCCTCGGCGACGATCTCCTTCACCGGGTTGACCGTCCCGAGTCCGTTCGAGGTGTGCGTGATCGCCAGCAGCTTCGCGCCCTTCTTCAGCTCGGCCGAAAGCTGGTCGCGGCGCAGCCGGCCGTCGTCGTCGACGTCGATCATCACGATCTGCGCGCCGACGTCCTTCGCCAGCTGCTGCCAGGGGACGAAATCGGAGTGGTGCTCGAGGACGGTCGAGATGATCCGGTCACCGGACTTGATGTTCTCGCGGCCCCAGGTGTACGCGACGAGGTTCACGCCCTCGGTCGCGTTGCGCACGAAGATGATCTCGCGGTCGTCGCGCGCGCCGATGAAGCGCGCCACCTTCGCGCGCGCCCCCTCGAACGCGGCGGTCGTCTGCTCGCTGAACTGGTAGACGCCGCGGTGGATGTTCGCGTTGTGCTCCTCGAAGACCGCGCGCATCACGTCGATGACCTGGCGCGGCTTCTGGCTGGTCGCGGCGTTGTCGAGGTACACGACCGGCTTGCCGTTCACCTTCTGCGAGAGGATCGGAAAGTCGGCCCGGATCCGCGCAACGTCGAGCGGCGAGCGCGAGGGTGTGGTCGAGGTGATGGTGACGGCCACGCTCAGGCCCTCCCCGCGTAGAGCTCTTCGCGCACGAAGTCGTAGCCCTTCGCCTCAAGCTCGGCGGCGAGCTCGCGGCCACCGGTACGCACCACGCGCCCGTCGATGAGGACATGGACGAAGTCGGGCTGCACGAACCGGAGGATGCGCTCGTAGTGCGTGATGAGGAGGATGCCGACCTCGGGGCCGCGCAGTGCCTCGATCGCGCGCGCGACGATCTGGAGCGCGTCGATGTCGAGACCGGAATCCGTCTCGTCCATGAGCGCCAGCGAGGGGCCGAACATGTGCATCTGCAGCGTCTCGAGACGCTTCTTCTCGCCACCGGAGAAGCCGTCGTTCACCGACCGCGTGATGAACGAGTCGTCGATCTCGAGGAGCTTCATCTTCTCCGCCAAGAGCTTGCGGAACTGCGGGATGGGCAGGTCGTTCTTCCGCGCTTCCGCCGCGGTGCCAGCGGTCGCACCGGGCTCCGCGCGCCGGGCGTTGATCGCGGTGCGCAGGAAGTTCGCGACCGAGACGCCGGGGATCGCCGCCGGATACTGGAACGCGAGGAACAGGCCCGCGCGAGCGCGCTCGTCGACCGGCATCGCGAGGACATCGCGACCGCCGTACGTGATCTGGCCGCGCGTCACCTTGTAGCGCGGGTGGCCCATGATCGTGAGCGCGAGCGTGCTCTTCCCCGAGCCGTTCGGGCCCATGATCGCGTGCACCTCGCCGCTGCGGACGACGAGGTCGATCCCTTTCAGGATCTCTTTCCCTTCCACGTTCACGTGGAGGTCCTTCACGATGAGATCAGGCAACGGTCACTTTCTCCTTCGCGAGGTCGGCGAGTGTCATGCCGTCCAGCGCCTGAGCGATGGTCGACTGCAGCTTCACCCAGAC
>JBKPCZ010000187.1:0-12458 GCA_046727665.1 Chloroflexota bacterium | reverse complement strand
CCAGCCAGGCGTTCGTCTACATCACCCGCTACTACACGTCGGGGAGCTCGCGCCCGGTGAAGGAGATCGCCGAGGCGGCGAAGACCGGACCGGCGACGACGATCATCTCCGGCGTCGCGGTCGGCTTCGAGACCACCGCGTCGTCGGCCATCGCGATCTCGATCGCGCTGTTCCTGTCGCACTGGCTCGGCGACCAGTGGGGTGCGGCCACCGGCCTACCCCACGGCGGCATCTACGGCACCGCCGTCGCGACGATGGGCATGCTCATGAGCGCCGCCTTCATCCTGGCGATGGACACGTTCGGTCCGATCACCGACAACGCCGGCGGCGTCGCGTCGATGGCGCGTGCCTCGGAGGAGACGCGCGAGCGCACGGACCGGCTCGACGCGGTGGGCAACACGACGAAGGCCCTCACCAAGGGATACGCTGTCGGCTCCGCCGCGCTCGCCGCCTTCCTGCTCTTCTCGGCGTATCTGGACAAGGTCACCGATCTGCGGAAGACCGCGGGCATCACGCCGCCGGACTTCCACGTCGTGGACCTCGCGAAGGTCGACGTGTTCCTCGGCGGCTTCCTCGGCGCGATGCTCGTGTACCTGTTCTCGTCGCTCGCGATCCGGGCGGTCGGCCGCGCCGGCGCGGCGATCATCGAGGAGGTCCGCACCCAGTTCCGCGAACACCCGGGGATCATGGCCGGGACCGAAGAGCCGGACTACGCGCGCGTCGTGGACATCACCACCGCGTCCGCACTGCGGAACATGATCGCGCCCGGTCTTCTCGCGGTGCTGGCGCCGATCGTCGTCGGCATCCTGCTCAAGGCGGAAGCCGAGGCGGCGATGCTGATGGTCGGCACGATGGCCGGCGTCATCCTCGCGACGGTGCTGAACAACGGCGGCGGCGCGTGGGACAACGCGAAGAAGTACATCGAATCGGGGATGCTGAAGGACGCGAGCGGCAACGTTCTCGGGAAGGGCACACCCGCGCACGCAGCAGCGGTCGTCGGCGACACCGTGGGCGATCCGTTCAAGGACACGGCCGGACCGAGCCTGCACGTGCTCATCAAGCTTCTGTCGACGATCACCCTCGTTCTCGCTCCGCTCTTCATCTAGCTCGCGGTGGCCACGCGGCAGACGCGTGCCGTGAGCTTCACCGACGCGTCGTTCCTTGCGGCGGCGCACGAATGGCTGCGCGAGGCGTGTCGCGGCGCGGGCATCACGATCAGCGCGCCGATCGAGCAGATCCACGTGCGCTCCTGGTCCACGGTGTTCCGCGCCCCGACGGACCGCGGCGCGGTCTACCTCAAGTGCTGCGGGCCGACGCAGCGACACGAGCCGCGGCTCACCGCGCTCGTCGCCCACGAGTTCCCCGGCGTCGTGCCCGAGGTGATCGCGCTGCACCCCGACCAGCCGTGGATGCTCGTGGCGGAAGGCGGGGCGAAGCTGCGGGAGACCTTCTTCGGAGACGAGCTGCTGCGCGCGTGGCGCGAGATCCTCCCGCGCTACGCGCGTCTGCAGATCGCCTTGACGGATCGAACGCCGGACGTCCTCGCGCTCGGCACGCCAGATCGTCGGGCGGATCGGCTCATCACCGGGTTCGCGGAGGTCGTCGCGAGCGAGCCGCAGCTCTCGCATGGCCGCGCGGACCGCCTGACGAGCGACGAGCTCCAGGCGCTCGTTTCGCTCGGCCCGACGCTCGCCGGTCGCATGCGCGAGCTTGCCGCGCTCGGCGTCGCCGACACGCTGCAGCACGATGACCTCCACGACGCCAATGTCCTCGTGCGCGAGGGCCGAACGCTCATCTTTGACTGGGGCGATTCCTGCGTGTCGCATCCGTTCTTCACGCTGGCCACGACGCTGCGGTTCGCCGTGGCGCGCACCGGCCGGGCGGACGACGCGCCTGAGATCCTCGCGCTGCGCGACGCCTACCTCGAGCCGTGGAGCGACCGCGGCTCGCCCGCGGAGCTCAGGAACGCCGCGGACCTCGCGCGGCGGATCGGGCAGATCCCGCGAGTGCTGACCTTTGCCGAGATCGCGCGGGCGTATCCGGGCGAGCTGGACGCGTACCCGGGTGGACTTGCGGGCTCGCTGCGGCGGGTGCTCGCGCAGTTCTAGGCTCTATCGCGTGCGGCACGTCCTCATCACCGCGATCGCGCTCTGGCTCTCCGCCTGTTCGGCGCCTGGTCCGGCGCCCGAGACGATGACCGCTCCGCCGCCGACGGCGACGACTGCTATGCCAAGCCCGACAGCCGCCAGCGTGACGCCGTCACCGAGCATGCGGCCGTCTCCGACTCCGATCACCGAGCTCGCGCAGGTCTTCCGGCCCCTTGCCACCGGATGGCGCCCCAGTGGGCCGACCCTCGTCATCGGGCGCTACGGCGACGGTGGCGAGTCAACGCTGATCGCGGTGCCGCTCGGCCCAAACGGACGTCTCGGCGCCCCCACACCCATCGTCGGTCTCGCCCAGGGTTCGTGGGCGATGCGGGCCGATGGCGGCGCGGTGGTGATCGACGTCGGAGCGGGGACGGGACGCCTCGCGATGTGGGATGTGCGCTCGGGCGAGGCGCGATGGTTAACGACTGCCGATGCGGGGGGCTACTCGCCGGTCTGGTCGAGGGACGGCAGCACTATCTACTACGCCTCGACCGGCGACGACGGCAAGCCCGGCATCTTCCAGATCGGCGCTGATGGCTCGGGGAGAAGGCGGCTCTTCACTCACGAACGTTTCGGTGGACTCGAAGGACTGACGCCCGACGGCGGTGGGTTGATCTGGAGCCGCGGCCAGGCCGGTGGTTCGGTCGATATCTTTGACCTCACGGCCGGTACGAACCGCGAGCTCGAGGGGAACGCCAGCGTCACGTCGTTGCGCGTGCGTCAGCCGCGATTGTTGCTGAGCGTTGGTGGATGCTGCGCGGGGCGGCCGGGTGGATCGCTGGTCGCGTGGAACGATCTCGCGATGACATCGCAGGTCGTTGCCGAGCGCGGGCAGTACGGCGATCCGGCGTTCGGCCGCGCAGCATGGGAGCCGACCGGGACGCGGATCGCCGCCTATGAATTCAACAATGCGAGTTACGAACCCAGGCTCGTCATCGTCGACCCGGCGACCGGCGCGACGCAGCCGCTCGCGGGTGCCGAGGGCGCCGGGGGGTGGGTCCTGTGGCTCGCCGAGGGGATCGTGTTCACGACCAGACGTGCCCGCACCCAGCCGCCAGGATTCACTCTCAAGCTTCTGCCATCGGCGGGTGGAACCTCCATCAACCTCTACGAGGATGCGGGATCGATCCAGCGCATCGACGTGATCCGGCCGTGAAGAGCATCGACCTCAACAGCGATCTCGGCGAGGGCGCGGGCACGGACGCGCAGCTCATGCCGCTCATCAGCTCGGCGAACATCGCCTGCGGCGCGCATGCCGGGGATGACGCGACGATGCGTGAGACCGTCGCGCTCGCCCGGAAGTACGGCGTGGCGATCGGCGCGCATCCCGGCTACCCGGACCGCGCGAACTTCGGGCGCGACCCCATGCCGATGGCTGCCGAGAAGCTCAGCGAGGAGATCGCTCGGCAGATCCGCGCGCTGCGACGCGTCGATCCCGATCTGAAGATCTCGCACGTCAAGGCGCACGGCGCGCTGTACAACCAGGCCTGGTCCGACAAGACGATCGCGAAAGCCATCGTGGCGGGTATTAAGAAGGTGTTCCCGACGCCCACCGATGTCGCCGTCTTCGCCGCGCCGAAGTCGGCGCTGGTCGACGCCGCGCTCGCCGCGGGTCTCCGCGTCGTGCGCGAAGGGTTCGTCGATCGCGCGTATGAGGCGGACGGGACGCTGCGTTCCCGCAAGCTCGCGGGTGCGCTGCACACCGACCCGGCGGTCGCCGCGAAGCAGGCGCTCTCATTCGTGCGCGAGGGCGGCGTGCGCGCCCATGACGGACATTTCCTCGAGCTCACCGTCGACACGCTGTGTCTGCACGGCGATACGCCCGGCGCGATCGCGATCGCCACCGCGGTGCGCAAGGCGCTCGCAGCCGCCGGCGTGAAGGTACGGGCGGCGGTCATCTGGCGGTGACGCCGCGCGTCGTCCCGTTCGGCGAGAGCGCGTTGCTCGTCGAGCTCGGCGATGAGTTCAAGGAGAGCACGGTCCGCTGGGCACGCGGCATCGCCGACCACTGGGAGACGGTCTTTCGGTTCGGGCCCGCGGTGCCCGCCTACGCGTCCGCGGTGCTGCGTTTCGATCCGCTGCGGACCGCGCCCGCCGAGGCGCAGAAGGCGGCGGAGAGCCTGCTCGAGCGCGGCGAGCTCGCGCTCGCCACCCACGACACGCCGGGTCGGCTCGTCGAGATCCCGACGACGTACGACGGCCCGGATCTCGTGGAGACGGCCGAGCGCTCGCACCTGAGCGTCGACGACCTCATTCGACTCCATGCGGAGCGCGAGTACACCGCGTACTTCCTCGGTTTCTTGCCCGGCACCGCTTACTGCGGCCGGTTGGATCCGCGCATCGTTGCGCCGCGCCTCGAGCGTCCGCGCGAGCGAGTGCCGGCGGGCTCGGTGGCCATCGCCGACGGCCAGACCATCGTGTATCCACTGGCGTCGCCCGGTGGCTGGCGGCTCATCGGTCGCACCGACCTTCTGATGTTCGATCCTGATGCGACCGACCCGGCGCGCATCCGCGCCGGCGACCGCGTCCGCTTTCTCCCGCGGTGATCCATGTCGGCAACGCCGGCGCGCGCTCCACCGTCCAGGACCGCGGGCGATTCGGCCATCTCCGTTCGGGCGTGCCGCCCGCCGGCCCCGCCGATCCCTTCGCGCTCGCCGCCGCGAACGCGCTCGTTGGGAACGCGCACGGTGCCGCGGGGATCGAGATCATCGGCGGCCCGTTCACCTTCAGTTGCGACGACGCGCGCCTCGTTGCGGTCGCAGGACGGGACGTGTCGATCGCAACGCGCTCGCGTCTGGCGGGCTGGAGCTCGGTCTTCCTTCGAGCCGGCCAGATCGCGACCGTGCACGCCGGTGAGCGGACACGCTTCGCGTATCTTGCCGTGAGCGGCGGGATCGCGACGCCGCCGATCCTCGGCTCGCGCGCGGCATACCTGCCCGCCGGCCTGGGCACGCAGCTGCGCGCCGGCGACGCGCTGCCGCTCGGCGAGAGCGACGCGGGCGCGGAGGATGCCGCGCGCCGGATCGACCCGACCGTCTACGACGGACGCATCCGCGCGATGGGCGGCCCGCACGGCGATCGCTTCGAACAAGACACGATCGCGCGCTTCTTCGATGACGCGTTCGTCGTCGAACCCGCGAGCGACCGGCAGGGCGTGCGCCTCGGTGGCGTTCCCATCGCGCCGCGGGCCGGCGAGCTGCTGAGCTGCGGCGTCGTGGCGGGAGCGGTGCAGGTGCCGCGCGGTGGCGCGCCGATCGTGCTGCTCGTGGATCATCAGACGACGGGCGGATATCCCGTGATCGCGACCGTGATCGCCGCGGATCTCGGGAAGGTCGCGCAGTCCGTGCCGGGCGAATCGCTCCGCTTCTATCGCGTGGACCGCGACACCGCACTCGACGCCTTGCGCGCCGAGCGTCGAGCGCTCGACGGCGCGCGCGCGAGCGCCTGACGCAGCGCGACCATCTCGAGCGCGGCGTCCATGAACTCCTCGCCCTTGTTGCCCTCGGCACCGCCGGCGCGGTCGCGCGCCTGCTCGATCGAGTCGCAGGTCAGCACACCGAAGGGGATCGCGGTCGGGTAGGTGAGTGTGAGATCCATCAGACCTTTCGCGACGGACTGCGCGATGTAGTCGAAATGCGGCGTCTCGCCGCGGATCAGACAGCCGATGGGCACGACCGCGTCGTAACGGCCGGTATCGGCGAGCAGCGCGACGGCGGCTGGGAGCTCGAACGAACCCGCGACCTCGAAGAGGTCGATGGTGGCGCCGGACTCGGTCGCTCGCTCGATGGCACCGCGCTCGAGGGCGAGCGTCACCTCTTCGTTCCAGCGCGCGCGAACGATCGCGACGCGAACGCCACCGGCGGCGCCGGTGTGTCTCGCCGCACGTGTCTTTCCGGTCGCCATGGGTCGCACTCTATCGGGGGGCTCGCCGTCGCATCTCGGCTGCCCTAACGTTCAACCAAGCATGGACGATCCGCGGCTCGTCGCGCTGGGCCTTGTCCCGCCTCCGCCTGGGCAGGAGGAGACTCCGCCCGCTCCGGAGGCGCCGACGACCACGCCTGACTGGGAGACGCCCCAGCAGTCGCAGTACATGCCCGCGCCGAACCCGTTTTCGGCGGCGACCACCATCCCGGAGTACCCGGACCCCTTCACCAACCCGCCCGCGCCCCCGCCGCCCGCGCCGCCGCCACAGCCGACCGTGCCGTCGATATTCAATTCGCCGAACTCGCCGTTCAGGTTCGCGCCCTCGGCGCCCGCCGCGCCACCCGCGGCGACTACCTCGGAAGCCACCGAAGCCGCGCCTGTCACCTCGGCGCCGAGTCCGTTCACGTCGCCGAACAGTCCATTCAGCGTCGGCGCTGCGTCGACATCCTTCACCGCCGCCGCGCCGGCCGTCACACCGACGAAGGTCGACAAGAAAGCGGCGAAGCGCGCCGCCGAGGAAGCGAAGAAGAACGCCAAGATCGCCGAAGAGAACGCGATCAAGGCCGCGAAGATCGCGGAGCAGGACGCGAAGCAGGCCGCGAAGCAGGCGGTGGTGCAGGCGAAGCTCGACGCTGCCCAGGCGAAGATCGACGCGCGCAACGCAAAGATCGCGGAGCGCGAGGCGAAGAAGGCCGCGAAGCGCGCCGGCAAGTCCGGAGCGCAGGAGGTGGCCGCGGCTGCGGTGTTCGTCCCGCCCGCGCCGAAGCCGTTCGTGCCCCCGGTCTTCGTCGCGCCTGTCGCGCCGCCACAGCCACCGGCGTACCTCGCGCTCATGGAGTCGATCGCGAAGCACCCCGCGGTCATCCGTATGGACGTGCGTTTCGGGCTCTTCGGTCGCGCGCGACTGGAGCTCGCGCCGATCGGCTTCGCCTTGATCAGCCTGCGCGGCGGGACCGCGTACAGCTGGCACGAGGTCAAGGACGTTCAGGCCGGTCGCGGGCGTCTCGAGATCAAGACTGAGGCGGACCGCGAGAAGGTCGTCAAGACGAAGGAAGGCACGACGACGCAGCCCTACGTCGAGAAGCTCACGCGCGCGCTCGTGGTGTCCATCGACGGCGCGGCCGAGCCGGGGCTCGCGCCCTATGTCGCTCGCGTGATGCAGGACATGAGCTCGCAGACGTTCAACTACCACGCGACGTCGTGGCTGGAATACGAGAACGCGCTCGAGCGCGTGCGCGGTGAGTTCTCCGAGCACGACGACCCGTTCGTCCCGGTCGTTGCCGGCGCGCTCTTCGCGTTCATCTTCTTCGCTGGGCTGTTCATCCTCCCGGAGATCGTGAACCTCGCATCGGACATCAAAGCGGCGCCCGGCGCGTTCGTGGTGCAGCCGCGCTACGGCTGGCTCGATGTCCGCAGCTTTGTCATGGCCCTCGGCCTGTCCGCGCTGCTGACGCGGCTCGTGTTGCGACTTGGCCTCGGGTCATCGGCGCTCGCATGGGCGCGCGGCAGCGTGCGTGGCTGGCACACCCGTGGTCCGCTGGTGCTCCGGATCGCGAGCCGCGAGCTCGCCCGCATGCTCCTCGGAACGACGGTCGCCGCGGCTGCGTTGTTCCTGGGCTTCGCCGCCTTCGCGCCGACCGTGGCGTCGACGCTCGTCATCGACAGCGTCGGCCTGCGCGAGGTCGTTCCGCTACCGATCGTCGGTGTCGACAAGAAGTGGTCGGACGTCACCGATGTGCAGAAGAGCGAAGGTCCGGGTCGACTCGAAGGCTTCGGCGTGACCGTGTTCTTCAGCGGCGGCCGCTGGGTCACCACGGTCGATCACGATCTCTCGGGCGGGACCGACGGTCAGCTCCTCAAGAGCGCGACCAGCTGGTGGCAGAACGCGACGCGCTAGCTCGACTCGTCCGCGACCACGCTCAGTAGGTGCCCCATCTTGTCGCGCTTCGTGTTGAGGTACGAACGGTTCGTCGCGTTCGCCGGGATCTCGATCGGGATCCGCTCGACGATCTCGAAGCCGTAGAGCGACACGCCCGCCTTCTCCGGGTTATTGGTGAGGATGCGTGCGCGGCGCACGCCAAGGTCCATGAGGATCTGCACGCCGATGCCGTACTCGCGATGGTCGGCCTTGAAACCGAGGCGCTCGTTCGCCTCGACGGTGTCGAGACCCTGATCCTGCAGCGCGTAGGCGCGCAGCTTGTTCATGAGGCCGATGCCGCGGCCCTCCTGCCGTAGGTAGAGGAACACCCCACGGCCTTCGCGCGCGATCCGTGCAAGCGCGGCGTCCATCTGCGCTCCGCAGTCGCAACGCTGCGAACCGAGAAGGTCGCCGGTGAGGCACTCCGAGTGAACGCGCACGAGCACCGGCCTGCCGTCGGCGACGTCGCCCATCGTCAGCGCGACGTGCTCCGCCTCGGTGTTGCCGAAGCGCGCCTTGTAGCCGTGCACCGTGAACTCGCCGTACTTCGTCGGGAGCTTCGCGCTCGCGACGCGCTCCACCATCTGCTCGCGCGCCATGCGATACGCGATGAGCTCCTTGACCGTGATCATCTTCAGACCGTGGCGCTTCGCGAAGCGCTTGAGCTCCGGGAGGCGCGACATCGAGCCATCTGGGTTCGTGATCTCGCAGATGACGCCGACCGGCTGCAGGCCGGCGAGCCGGCACAGGTCGACGGCCGCCTCGGTCTGGCCGGCGCGCACCAGCACGCCACCCTCGCGCGCGCGAAGCGGGAAGATATGGCCCGGCTTCACGAGGTCGCCCGGCCGGGAGCTCGGGTCGGCGAGGACGCGGATCGTGCGCGCGCGGTCGGCCGCGCTGATGCCGGTGGTGATGTCCTCGCGCGCGTCGACGCTCACCGTGAACGCGGTCCCGAGGCGCGCCTCGTTCCGCTGCACCATCTGCGGCAGGTCGAGCTGCTCGAGCCGCTCGCTCGTCATCGGCACGCAGATGACGCCACTCGCGTACTTGCGGATGAAGGCGACCGTCTCCGGCGTGCACGCCTGCGCGGCCATCGTGAGGTCGCCTTCGTTCTCGCGGTCCTCGTCGTCGACGACGATGACCATCCGTCCGGCGGCGATCTCGGCGATGGCCTCCTCGACGGTGCTGAACGGCGGCTCCGGCGACACGACCCGCGGGTGGCGCGCGATCTTCCTTGTCGCGCCGGCCCTCTTCATATGACCAGTTTAGGTCACGACTTCCGCAGCAAACGCTCCACGTACTTTGCCACGATGTCGACCTCGACGTTCACCGCCTCGCCGACCCGCAGCGCGCCGAGGGTCGTGCGCTCGGCGGTGTGCGGGATGAGCGCGATCTCGAAGTACGTCTTCCCCAAGCCGGCGACGGTGAGGCTGACGCCGTCGATCGTGATGAACCCCTTCATCACGACGTAGTGTCCCGTCGCCCTCGGCAGCGCGAAGCGCAGTCGGGCGCCCTCGCCTTCGGCGCGGCGCGCGACGAGCTTCGCCGTGCCGTCGACGTGACCCTGGACGAGATGACCGCCGAGCGCTGTCTCCGGAGTCGCCGCGCGCTCGAGATTCACGCGGCTGCCACGCAGCAGCGCGCCGAGCGTCGTCCGCGCGATGGTCTCGGGTACGACATCTGAGGCGAACCCGCGGTCGTCGCGGTCGATCACCGTCAGACAGGCGCCGGCGACGTTGATGCTGTCGTCGACAGCGAGACGGTCGAGCACGCGAGCGCAGGCGATCTCGAGACGCGAGCCCGACGTCGTGGAGCCGACGTGTCGCACGGTGCCGATCTCCTCGACGATGCCGGTGAACATCTAAAGGTCGCCCTCGATCGCGACGTCATCGCCGAAGCGCCTCACGCGCAGGTTCTTCAGCTCGGCGATGTTCGCGACACCGGCGAGCGCGGGCGGGCCGTCGCCGCCGGCGATCGGCGCGGTGATGATCATCAGCCGATCCGCGAGGCCGGCTCGCACGAGCGCGCCGGCGACGCGCGGTCCGGCCTCGGATAGCACGGTGTTCACGCCGTGCTCGCCGAGCCAGCGCATCGCGGCGCCGAGGTCCAGGCCGCCGTCGGAGCGGGGGAGCGTGGCGAGCAGGACCCCCGACTCGCGGAGCTTGTTCGTTCGCCGGGCGTCGGCGTCGCGCGCCACGAACAGCACGGTGCGCTGCGGGTCCTTGGCGCGGACGACCTTCGCGGTCGGCGGCGTGCGCGCTTCGGTGTCGACGACCACGCGCAGCGGATCGCGTCCGGGGACCTCGCGGACCGTGAGTGCCGGATCGTCGGCGAGGACCGTACCGATGCCGACGAGGACGGCGTCGGTGCGATCGCGCAGCCGGTGCACCTCGCGGAGCGCGCGCTTGCCGACGATGTAGCGCCGGCCGGGAACGCTCACACGACCGTCGAGCGTGGTCGCGAGCTTCACCAGCGCGAACGGCCGACCCCGGCGCAGGCGGCTCACGAAACCCTCGTTGAGACGGAGGGCCTCAGCTTCGAGCACGCCCGGCTCGACCTCGACGCCGGCGCCCTTCAGCTGCCGGAAGCCCTTGCCGTCGGTGCGCGGATCCGGGTCGCGCATCGCCGCGACCACACGGCGGACGCCCGCCTTGACGATCGCGTCGACGCATGGCGGCGTCCGCCCGTGGTGAGCGCACGGCTCGAGCGTCGTGTACAGCGTCGCTCCGCGCGCGGCCTCGCCCGCCTTCGCGAGCGCGTTCACCTCGGCGTGCGGCTCGCCGGCCGCGTGGTGGTAGCCCTCGCCGACGATCTCGCCACCGCGGACAACGACCGTGCCCACCATCGGATTGGGACTGGTGCGTCCGGCGGCGCGCGCCGCGAGACGTAGCGCACGCCGCATGTATCTCGTGTCGTCGTCGTCGCTCATGGGTCGTAGTCTCGCCCAATCTCTCGGCTCAGGGGCAGGGGCCCCTGTCAGCGAAGCGTGCGAGGAGACACGCTCAGGGCTGGTGGTTTCGCTCCTCGCGGGGGACCCGCTCGTCGCTCAGTTAGTGTTCTCCCCTCGTGACCACCGATCTCGTGGACATCGCGAAGCGTCTCCCGCCCGAGCTGAGCGTGCGCGCGAGCGAGGACGCCGACATCGAGCGCGTCGTGGAGTTCCAGAACCGCTGGGCGACACCGAGCCAGTGGATGTCACCGGCGTCCGCGCGGCGGATGATGACCGCGAGTCCCGAGCCTCAGCGCCTCACGCTCATCGTCGAGGACCGCGGTGGCGCGATCCAGGCGACCGGGACGACGGGCAACGGCGGGCTGTTCGCGTCGCCCGACGGCTCGTGGCGCGTCGGACTACGTGTGGCTCCCGAGTGGCGCCGGCGGGGCATCGGGCGGTCTCTGCTGGAGCGCCTCGACGAGCACGCCCGATCGAACAAGTCGTCCCGGCTGGTGGCCGCGGTGCGCGGGGACGAACCCGAAGGCGCGCGTTTCGCCGAGGCGCTGGGGTTCCACGCGTTCCACGAGCGCATCGACGCGTACATCGACGTGCCCTCGTTCGACGCGTCCGCGTTCGAGGATCCGGACGAGATCGCGCACCGCGCGGGTCTTCGGCTGGCCACGTACGCCGAGCTGCTGGAAGAGCGCGCTTCCGATATCGAGGCGTTCCAGCGCGAGCTGCTGCCCATCATCTGGGCGATGGCGCGCGACGTCCCATCTCCGACGCCGATGCCCGAGCAGCCGCCACCCTTCGAGCAGGCCAGGCGCATGTTCTTCGAAGGGCCGGGCCAGGATCCGCCGAGCACGATCTACGCGCTGCGCGACGGTCATCCGGTCGGGATGACCGCGACGATGGTCAAGGAGAACGGCACCGCGTACACGAACTTCACCGGCGTCGCGCGCGCGGAGCGCGGCAAGGGGATCGCGCTCGCGTTGAAGCTCCGCGCGCTGCGCGCGCTTCGCGAGCGCGGCGTGAAGCTGTTCGGCACGACGAACGACGAGCAGAACGCGGCGATGCGCGGGATCAATCGCAAGCTCGGCTACAAGCCGGAGCCGCCCACGACCATGTACGAGAGACGCTTCACGTGACCCTGACCACGCCGGTGCCGACGCATCCCGGCAGGGAGCTCCGCGATTCGGCACTGCGGCAGCTCGATGCCGCGGCGAAGGCGCTCAATCTCGACCCCGGGATGCACCGCTTCCTGCGGACGCCCGAGCGCACCCTCATCGTGTCGGTCCCGGTGATGCTCGAGGAGGGTCACCTCGAGGTCTACACCGGCTACCGCGTCCAGCACTCGACCGGGCGCGGTCCCGGCAAGGGCGGCATCCGTTTCCACCCCGGCGTGAACCTCGAAGAGGTCGAGGGCCTCGCGATGCTCATGACCTGGAAGTGCGCGGTCACGGACCTGCCGCTCGGTGGCGCGAAGGGCGGCGTCGCCGTGGATCCGCGCAAGCTCACGCGGCGCCAGGTGGAGCGC
>JBKPCZ010000186.1:0-8682 GCA_046727665.1 Chloroflexota bacterium | reverse complement strand
TTCCTACCCGTCATCCGCGACGTGCCCTGACGGTCATTTCCGGACGCCCGCCTGAGCACGCGGCGATTTGACATGTACGCTTCGCGGGACACAGACTTGTCTTCAACTCCGGGGAGCGTGGTCCAAGGGCCCTAACTTGGCTCCCGCTGGGAAGGAACCGTACAAACCATGGGCCAGAAGTCCATTTTGGTGGCGGACGACGACGCATCGATCCGTTCGCTTTTGAAGCAACTTCTCACCGACGAGGGCTACTCGATCAGCGAGGCGGCCACCGGGACCGAGGTGGTGACGCAGGTCGGCGAAAGCTCGCCCGACCTGGTGATCATGGACGTCCGGATGCCGGAGCTCGACGGCATCGAAGCCCTGCCAAAGGTGAAGAGCGCCTCGCCGAAGACCGCCGTCCTGATCATGACCGCCTTCGGCTCGTCGCGGGCGGCGATCGACGCCATGCAGCTCGGGGCGTTCGACTACATCACGAAGCCGTTCGAGCTGGACAAGATCGCGCACACGGTGAAGCGAGCCTTCGACTACCAGGATCTCGCGCAAGAGGTCGAGGTGCTGCGCGATGAGATCAGCTCGCTCGTGCAGACCGAGCGGATCGTCGGCAACTCGCCACCGATGCAGGAGGTCTACAAGACCGTCGGCAAGGTCGCGAAGGCGGACGCGACCGTCCTCATCACCGGAGAAAGCGGCACGGGCAAGGAGCTTGTCGCCGAAGCGCTGCACCTCAACTCCAACCGCCGCAGCGGCCCGCTGGTGAAGGTCTCGTGCGCGGCGCTGCCCGAGACGTTGCTCGAAGCGGAGCTGTTCGGACACGAGAAGGGCTCGTTCACCGGAGCGATGACCATGCGCAAGGGTCGCTTCGAGCTGGCCGACAAAGGCACAGTCTTCCTCGACGAGATCGGTGAGATGAGCCTCGCGACGCAGACGAAGCTGCTGCGCGTGCTGCAGGAACGGAAGATCGAGCGCGTCGGCTCGTCTCTGCCGATCAAGGTCGACATCCGCGTGATCTGCGCGACGAACAAAGATCTACAGAAGCAGGTCGAGCAGAACAAGTTCCGCGACGACCTCTTCTACCGGCTCAATGTCATCAACATCCACATGCCGCCGCTGCGCGAGCGCAAGGAGGACATCCCCGCCCTCGTTGAACACTTTCTCGCGAAGCACCGCTACAGCGCGACGGCACAGCCGGCCGCAATCAGCGAAGAGGCGCTGAAGCGGCTCACCGAATACGACTGGCCGGGCAATGTCCGCGAGCTCGAGAACGTCGTCGAGCGTGCGGTCGTTCTCTCGCGTGGCCAGATCATCACCAGCCGCGAGCTGCCGTTCGGAGAGCACGAGGCTGGTGAGCACGAGGACGACAACGAGGATGTGTCCGCGGAGCGTTCGTTCTTCAAGAAGTCCGTATCGCAGTTCGAGAAGGACCTGATCATGAAGGCGCTCAAGGACGCGGGCGGCAACCGCTCGAAGGCCGCGGAAATGCTGGGGATCTACCGGCGCCTGCTCTACGCGAAGATCAAAGAGTACGGACTCGAGGGCTTCCCGCCCAAGAGCCGCTGACAGGAGGTCACGGTGTTCGGTGTCATCAACGCCGCTCTTCGCGCGTTCGTCGTGGGTGTGGTCGTGGGCATGCTCTTCGCGCCGCGCCCCGGAGCGGAGACGCGCCGCATGCTCAACGAGCGCATCGGCGCGATGATCAACGAGCTTCTCGAGATCGCCGCGCTGCCTCCCATACAACCCACGCAGCCCCCGACGAATGGCCAACCCGTCCCACCGGCGGTGCAACCCGTGCGACCGGTGGTGAAGCGCAGCCGCTCCGCCGAAGGACCCGGTGCCCGCACGACGACCTAAGGCCGCCCCGGGCGTAATTCGACTCAGCGAAGCCACCGGCTCGTCGTCGCGGGGCTGGGAAGATGCCGTCGCCGCGGCGGTGAGGTCGAGCGACGTGACCGCGCCTCTCGGTGTCGAGGTCTCGCGTCTCTGGGCCGAGTGGGAGCGCGGCAAGCTGAGCCGTTTCCACGCGACCGTGAAGGTGGCGTACCGACAAGCACTCAAGGATCCCGCCCGCGCGAAGGCGTAGCGCCCCGGCTAAGGAAGCTGCGCGGTCCGGGCGCCCGTGGGGCGCCGCGTGCCATCTGTCGCGGTTCTTGACACGCTCCCTCCCACGCCGAAGAATCTGCTGGCCGTGGCAGACCCGGAGATCCGCGACGTTCTGGCGCGCGTCCTCATCGCCAACGACGGTGAGGTGCTGTCGCGCCTGCGACTCTCCGCGGCGGAGGCCGCGCGCGTTTGCAACGTGACGCCGCGGCAGCTCATCTACTGGACCAAGAAGGGCCTGGTCAAGCCATCTGCCGACGGCGAGCACGACTACGACGTCTACGCGATGGAGAAGGTCATCCGCATCCGGCAAGCCCTCGCGAAGGGTTACTCCCTCGAGAAGGCCGCCCAGCTCGTGCAGCGC
This sequence comes from Chloroflexota bacterium, assembly GCA_046727665.1. Taxonomy (GTDB): domain Bacteria; phylum Chloroflexota; class Limnocylindria; order P2-11E; family P2-11E; genus CF-39. The sequence goes on along the minus strand of JBKPCZ010000186.1, from coordinate 6,221 downwards.
GACCTGAACGCACTCCAGGCCGATGCCAAACGCCTCGATGACCTCGTTCCGGAGGAGCTCGAAGGCGAGCTTCGGCGAAGGCTCGAGCGTCTCGAGGAGCGGATCGCGCTGTTGCGTCGCAATCTTCCGACGTCGCTGTCGGTCGCTCGGCTACGGCGGGCCGTCGCCGAGCTTGCTCGGCTCGAAACGATGGGCGAGCTGCGCGAGGGCGGTAACGGCGACGGTGCGAAGTCGCTGGTCATGCGTCTGGGTCGCGCCGTCGACGAGATCGAGATCCTGCTGCGCGAGGTCCAGGCTCCGGCATAGGTCGCGCGGCGCGCCCCCTCGTACGCTTCGTGGTGTGCCGGATCCTCTTGCCCTGCTGGCGAACGCAGCCGGAAAGGTCACGCGCTTTGGCCTTCAGCTCAGCGGTCGCGGTGGCACCGCATTGCCGGGCCTCGTCGCGCTGACGATCGATCCCGACTTTATCGCGGCCGTCGCGAGCGAGCTGGCGCACGGGGTCGTCCTCGTGTCGGGAACGAACGGGAAGACGACGACCGCGCGGATGCTGTCCGACATCGTGCGCGCCACCGGCTGGGCGCCCATCCACAACCGTGCGGGCTCGAATCTCGAGCGCGGCATCGTCGGTGCGCTGCTCACGGACAGCAGCTGGCGCGCCGAACCGAGCGGCGACATCGGGATGTTCGAGGTCGACGAGGCGTCGCTTCCCCGCGTGCTGGGCAGGATCAGCCCTCGCGTCGTTCTGGTGACCAATCTGTTCCGCGATCAGCTCGACCGATACTTCGAGATCGATCAGCTCGCGCGGCGCATCGGCGACGCGATCGCGAAGCTCGATCCACGCGCGACCGTGGTGCTCAATGCGGACGACCCGATCGTCGCGATGCTCGGCGAGCGTCATCGTGGCCCGGTGCTGTATTTCGGCGTCGACGACCCGACGGTCGGCGGCAAGGTCCCGCAGGCGATCAGCGACGCCACGCGGTGTCCGCGCTGTGGCGCGCCGCTACGTTACGAACGCGTCGTGCTCGCGCATGAAGGTGACTGGTCGTGCCCGTCGTGCGGTCTCACACGGCCCGAGCGCGATGTATCCGCCACGCGTGTCGCGCTCACGCCGGTATCGAGCGAGCTGCAGCTGCGCACCGCGGTGGCGAGCGCGTTCGATCCGGTGCGCGTTCCGGTCGCGGGTCTGTACAACGCGTACAACGCGCTCGCCGCGCTGGCGGTGGCACGAGCACTCGACATCGCGCTGCCCACCGCGGCGCTCGCGATCGCGAACTTCCGACCGGCGTTCGGTCGCTTGGAGCAGGTGAGCGTCGATGGGCGCGAGCTGCGTCTGATCCTGGTGAAGAACCCCGCCGGGTTCAACGCCGCGATCGGCGCATTGCTGGAGACCGGCCGGCGCCCGCGACTGCTCGCGGCGCTGAACGATCGCGACGCCGACGGCCGCGACGTGTCATGGATCTGGGACGCCGACTTCGAGACGCTCGCCCCGACCGTCGAGCATGCCGTGGTGACCGGCATCCGCTCGCGCGACCTCGCCAATCGCTTGAAGTACGCCGGGGTCGCGCGCGAGCGGGTCGAGGTCGTCGAGGGGTGGGGGACCGCGATCGATCGTGCCATCGGTGCGGCACCGCAGGGTGGCGAGGTCGTCGTGCTCGCGACGTACACGGCGATGCTCGCGCTGCGTGGCGAGCTCGCGCGGCGCGGCCACGTCGCGCCGTTCTGGGAGGATTGAGTCGATGGATCTGCGGATCGCCCACCTCTATCCCGACCTCATGAGCATCTACGGCGATCGCGGGAACGTGCTCGCGCTCGCGCAGCGGGCCCAGTGGCGGAACATCGCGGTCGAGGTGCGCGCCTTCACGGCGGGCATGACCTTCGACGCGGAATGGCCGGACTTCTGGTTCTTCGGCGGCGGCCAGGACCAGGGTCAGGACATCGTCGGCGCCGACCTCGCCGGCGCGAACGGCGCCGCACTCAAGGCGTCGCTCGCGAACGGCGCTGCGGCCCTCACGGTCTGTGGCGGCTACCAGCTGCTCGGGCACGAGTACGTTCCCGAGAGCGCGCCGGCGATCCCGGGTCTCGGCGTACTCGACGTGCGCACACGCGCCGGCGCGGTGCGGTTCGTCGGGAATCTCGTCGCCCAGACGCCCGACGGCATGCTCGTTGGGTTCGAGAACCACAGCGGCCGGACGTATCTCGGGCCGAACGCGAAACCGCTCGGCACCGTCATCGTGGGAAACGGGAACAACGGCGAGGACAAGACCGAAGGCGCGGTGCAGGGGAAGATCGTCGGCACGTACAGCCACGGCTCCTGCCTGCCCAAGAATCCCTGGCTCGCCGATCGCCTCCTCGCGTGGGCGCTCGAGCGGCGTCACGGACCGCAGCAGCTTGCGCCGCTCGACGATCGCGAAGAGAAGGCCGCGAGCGAACAGGCCATCGAGGTGGCGAAGGCTCGCCCTTAACTGCGCGCGCGGTAGCGGCGCACTTTCATGCGAAAGCGGCGCACCTTCATCCGGTTGCCGCAGGCCCTGGGATCGCACCAGCGCCGCCGCCCGCTGGCGGAGCGATCCACGAAAAGCCAGCCGCAGCGGCGATTGCCGCACGCGCGCACTCGCGACCTCTCACTTCCGAGCGCGACCAGCGGCGGCAACAGGAGATCGCAGAACTCGGTCCATCCCGTGCCCAGGCTGGCGAGGCTGCCATCGGGACGGAGCTGGTAGCGCGCGCCGCGCAAGAGCGCGTCGCGGCGGCGCGCGTAGCCGCGCGCATCACCGTGCGCGAGCGCCTGCACACCCGCGCGAAGCAAGCGCAGCCGTCGCAGCTCCGAGGCCGGTGGCGGGCCGGCCGGCGCCGTGAACTCGCGACGCGCGCTGAGGAACTCGCGCGCCACGCTCGCGTTCGCGAGGTGGTCGTGCTCGGCGCTGGAGCGCACGCCCCTCCGCGGCAGATCGAAATGCCCTTCCGGGCCGTGAGCGCTGCTCGCGACGGCGATGAGCGCGTCCACACCGAGCCCCATCAATCGACCCGTCGCTGCGCCATGATCCGGAGCGTCGTCTTTCCGACGTGTCCGTGGCCGTCGGTCGCGATGACGGTGTAGAGGTCGGGCTCGCGATCGGGGATCCAGAAACCGGAGTCGAACGTCCCGTCGGGGTTCGCCGTGGTGTCCCAGACGTGCCGGCCGCCGATCGTGATGCTGATCTTCGACGAGGGTTCGTAGCCCGCGCCACTGGCCTGCACGGCGGTGCCGATGGGCGCGCCGCCCACGACGTCCGAGACGGTCTCGAGCGTCAGCGAGCTCGCTCCGCTGAAGCTGAGCGCGATCTGGGCACGCGGGCTCTTGCCGTACTGGTACGACTTCGCGGCCACGAACGGGCACGTGTCGCGTTCGAGCAGGATCGTGAAGCTCATGACGCGTTCGCTCTCGTCGATGAGCGTGATCCCGCGAACGGTGCGCCCACCCGGCTCGATCCCCTTGAGCCCGTTGTAGCTCAGCGTGCCGTCCGGGTTGCGCGTCGACGTGCCGCGCACGTGCAGCCGGTACGCGCGTCGCGCACTCGTGCCGTCGAGTGGTTCAAGCTCGAACGCCGGTACGTCGAAGACGTTCGAGGTTGAGCTCGCGCCGAAGGTGAGGACGATCTGGGTATCGTTCGCCTCGACGAAGCGCAGCTGCGTCTCGGCGCCGGCCCGACCGCCGGCCGTGGCGCCGCAGCTGACGGGCAGCGCCGCGGTCGGCGTCGGCGCGCACGCGGCTAGCAGCAGCGCGACGGACACCAGCCACCTCGCGCCTCGCGACGCCCCCGCTGGCTCTTGTAATTGCTCCATGACGTCCTGCAGGTTACAGCCACGGACTAGTACCCGCGTACCGGTCCTGGCTCCTCTTCGACATCTCCTCGATTGCTGCTGACATCCGCCGATGCGAATGCGAGCGCTGATCGGGGCGACGTTTCTAGCGTGGGCGGCTCTGCCGGCCTTGGCGCTCGTCGCATCGGCGGACGAGGGCCCGCCACTCCCTCCGCTGGACGCGGGTCCTCCCCTCCGTCCGCCGCTCACCGTGCTGCGCGCCGCCGAGCGGGTGCCCGCAGAGACGAGCGCGCCCAGCACGACGACCGTGATGACGGCTGCGACGGCGCCGAAGAGGGAGCTCATCATCCTCGTGGGCGGACTCGGATCCGGAGCTGACGAGCATGTCTTCGACGCCTTCCGAGCTCGTGTCGCCAGCGAAGGCGGATATGACGTCATCCGCTTCGGGCAGGACGCCGGTGTGTACGACACGGAGGGCGCGGTCGACGCGAACGCCGAGCAGCTGCGTGACACGGTCCGCAGCGTTTCCGGTGGCTACGGCGGCGTGCACATCGTGACCCATTCGATGGGTGGTGTCGTCGCCGATCGCGCGTTCGCACTCGGCCTGTCGGCGAGTGACGGCGTGACGACGTACGTCGCATGGGCCGCGCCCCACGACGGCGCGCACGCGGCGGCGGCACTGCAGAACACGCTGACCGTCAGCGGGCCGGCGCGCCAGGACACGCGCGTGTTCACGGCCCGGTACCGCGATCCCGACAGTCCCGCGGTGCGCGATCTGGCCCGAGCCCGCGCCCCGGCGCCGCCGCAGGGCGTGGCCCGCCTCGATCTGCGTCTCGCGACCGATGTTCTCGTGAGCACCGCGGACGCGAGTGATCCGGGCGTCGCGTCGCGCATCCTGCTGCCCGCGACCATCGGTGAGCTGGAAGGACACGGCGGCATCCTCCAGAGCCAAGAGGCCTTCGATCTGACGATCGCGACGATCAGAACGAAGGCGGTACCACCCGACGAGCGCGGCATGGCCTTGCGCGCAGCATCCGGCGCGGTGGCACAGACCATCGACAATCACGCGCAGCTGGTCCTGGTCGGCGTTTGCGCGCTGTGCCTGTTCGGCGGGTTCGGCATGCTCATGCACCGTACGTTCCGTCGCGCGCTCCCGTGGCCGCCTCTCAGCGAGTGAGAAGCGACGCCGGGCAGGCGATCGTCGAGTTCGCGCTGGTCCTTCCGACCCTTCTCGTCGTCGCGCTCGCGATCGTGCTCGTCGCCGAGCTGGGCATCGCGCGGCTCGCGCTGCAACATGCGACCGCCGAAGCCGCTCGCGCAGGCGCGCTCACGAACGACGACGAGCAGATCCGTGGAACGCTCGCAGCCACCGTCGCTCCACTCGCGCCCGACCGCGTGAGCAGCGCCATAGTGCCGCCGCAGAACGAGCCGCCGCGCAACGGCGACCCGCGTGGATCGCTGCTGACGGTACGCGCCAGCTACACCCTGCCGGTCCCACTCGGGTTCGCGGGACTTCCACACTTCATCGTCACGGCGAGCGCGTCGCGTCGCATCGAGTGGACGCCGTGAGCGACGAGCGCGGTCAGGCGCTGGTCATCGCGGCGATCCTCATCGGCATCGGCGCGCTGGCGATCGTTGGCCTACGCGTGGTGCAGGACCGCGTGCTCGCGAACGCGCGAGCGCAGGACGGCGGCGAAGCGGCGGTGGAAGCCGCCGCGGCGGCGGTCGCGGATCGGTACGTCGCGCATCTCGACTCGCTGCGCGCTCGTGCGTTCGACGTCCCGCGTCCCACCGCGGACGTCGTCGGCATGCTCGCCGATGCGGCGACGCGCGAGGCCGCGCGTGCTGCCGCCGCGGAGGCAGCAGCGCGCGACGGCGCGATCTTCGACGGTCCGGTAGAGCTGCGCTGCGTCGGGCGGACGATCGAGGTCGAGCTTCGCCATGCCGACCGGCTCCATCGCGCCGCGCTCCAGGCGGATGCGTGCTCCCCGCACTGACCGCGCGCCGGCGTCTGCCGGCGCGCCGTATCGCCCTCGGCTCCGCGTCGGCGCTGCTCGCGCTGGGTGCGCTGGCCGCGCAGGTCGGGCCCGCCGCCACGCCCTCGGCGTCGCCATCGCTCGCCGAGTCGCTTGCGCCCGCGACCTGGGCGATGAGCCTTCCCGCGGCGTGGCTCGCGGCACCCGTGCCGCGTGTCCGCACCGGTGATCTCATCGACGTCCTCGGCGTCCGTCAGGGTGAGCGCGCGTACGCCGTCCCGGTCGCGTACGCGGCGCGCGTGATGGTCGCGGACGACCGCGGCATCGTGCTCGAGCTCGACGAAGAGGGAGCGAGCGCGATCGCGATCGCGCGCGGAGGTGGACTGCTGCTCGTGCCGCTGCTGCGTTCGACGCACTGAGTCGGGGCGCGAGTGACCGCAAGGG
>JBKPCZ010000185.1:0-13643 GCA_046727665.1 Chloroflexota bacterium | reverse complement strand
GTGTTCAACACCGCCGCTGCATCGCTGCCGGGCGCGCCGGGTGCGGCGCAGGGTCTGGCTGCCGTCGGCGGCACCGCCGGCGTCATGGTCGGCGCACCGGCGATGGGCTACGCCGTCCAGACCTTCGGCTTTTGGTCAGCGTGGCTTTTCGTCGGCGCCGTGTCGGCCGTCGCGCTCGTCGGCACCGCCTACATGCGCGGTGAAGAGGAGCTGACGTGAGCCGCATCGCGCCGCCGGTGGCCACGGTCGTGCTCCTCGCGATCGGTGCGATCGAGGCGCGCGTGAGCGCGCAGCAGCTCGCGGAGACGGTCGGGCGCCCGCGCCTCGAAAGCGCCGGCGTGATGCTGACCGCCGCGGGTCTGCTCGCGAGCACGGCCGTCTACCTCGTGCTCGGCCATCTCGCGGAGGACGACCGCGCGGCGCTGCGCGCCGGCGTCCTCACCGGCGTGGTCGCGGGTCTCGTCGGCGGGACGGTGCGCGCCATCATCATCGGAGGCGTCGTCGCCGATCTCGTCGCACGCTATGCGGCGGTGCCGGACTGGTTCGTGCCCGCGGCGCTGGGAGTCTTTGTCGTGCTGGCGTGCGCGGTGAGCGCGGCGGGCGGCGGGGCACTCGCGTGGACCGGACGCAGGCTCAGTCGAGCTGCGCGGTCGCGACCTCCTGCCTGATCCGCTCGATGCTGCCGTCGGCCTGCAGCGACTGGAAGACCGCCACGACCTCGGGATCGAACTGTGCGCCCGATCCGGCGATGACCGCGGCCATGCCCTCTTCGATCGACCACGCGGTCTTGTACGGACGCTTCGACGTGAGCGCATCGAACACGTCGGCGACGGACACGATGCGCGCCGCGAGCGAGATCTGATCGCCCTTCTTGCCGTCGGGATAGCCGCGCCCGTCCCAGCGCTCGTGGTGTTCGCGAGCGATCGCGCGCGCTGTCTCGAAGAAGCGCGCCTCGCCGAGCATCACCTCGCCATCGATGCAGTGCTGCTTGATCACTTCGAACTCGTCGGTGGAGAGATGGTGCTCGCTCTGGAGGATGTGGTCGGGGGTGTGGATCTTTCCCACGTCGTGCATGACGCTCGAGTATCCGAACTCCTCGACGACCTGCGTCGGTAGTCCCAGGCGCGCGCCGATCGCCTCCACGTACTTGCGCACGCGGAGCAGGTGCGCACCCGTCGTCTGGTCCTTGATCGTCGCCGCGAGAAGCAGATGGCTGATGCCCTGCAGCCCGGTGCGCCGCAGCTCTTCGTTGGCGATGCGCTCGTGCTCGAGCGCTGTCTCGAGCTCCTCGCGGCGTTCGCGCTCGCTCCGCAGCATCTGTGCGAGATCCTCGGCGTAGCGCGTGCTCTGACGTTCGAGGAGGCGCATCTCCCGCAGCTTGGTCTCGTACTCGAGCCGCACGGCTTGCTCGCGGCGGTAGATCTCCGCAAAGTCGCTGGTTATCCGCACGGCCTGGGAGTTCGCTTGATCCGCGACGCGGATCGCCTGCTGCAGCAGCTGGCGGAAGACCTCACCCGCCACGCTGGTGCCCGCGGGGGGGACCGTGATACGGGGAGAGACTTCGATCACCTCGATCGACATCCGTTCGGGCCTTTCCTCTGGCATGGCGAGACTCAGCTGTGGGTGAGGATCCCGCGGATCGTGTCGATGAGCTCCAGCGGCCCGAAGGGCTTGGTGAGGTACTGGGTCGCGCCGACCGAGAATCCGGTCTTCTTATCGCTTTCGCTCTCGTGCGCGGTGAGCATCACGACCGGGATCTCTTTGGTGCCCGGCTCGGACTTCAGCTGGCGGCAGACCTCGAAGCCGTTGGGACCGGGCCCCATGTCGACGTCGAGGAGCACGAGATCAGGCTTCTCGGCGCGGGCGATCTCGAGCGCCTCGGTGCCGTTCTTGGCCTCGAGGATCGTCCAGCCCTGCGTCGAGAGCGTGATTCGGACCATTTGGCGGATCGGGACGAGGTCGTCTGCGATGAGGAGCTTTGCCATGCGCCGGATGGTAGACGGGTCATGCGTCATAGGACCCCCCACCGTGGGGAGTTAGGCGCCACGCGCCAGGACTTTCCCCCCGCGCGGGGAGGTCGGGCCCTGCCGTGTCCAGGAATCGAGGCTCACCAGGCCCAGGCGCGCGGCCTCCGCAACGGCCTCCAGGCGCGAGTGCGCCCCGAGCTTGCGGAGCACCGCCTGGACGTGCGCGCGCAGGGTCGCAGTCGAGATGCCCAGCGAGGACGCGGCCGCCGCGGTGCTTGCGCCGCTCGCGAGGAGGTGGAGCACCTCGAGCTCGCGAGGCGTGAGGGGCTCGATCGCGCTCGCCGGATCGGTGCGCTCGGAGAGCAGCAGGCGCTGCAGCTCGCTCGACGAGAAGAGCACCTCGCCCGCCGCCGCGGCGCGTACCGCGCCGACGACCTCGCTGAAACCGCGCTCTTTGGTGAGGTGCCCCGCCGCGCCCGACCGCGCGACGTCGGCGAGTGTGACCGCGCTCGGATCGCCGGTGAGGACCACGATCGCGCTGTTCGGCAGCGAGAGACGCAGAGCGCGGGCGAGATCCGCGCCGGTACCGTCGGGCAGGTGATAGTCCGCGAGCACGACATCGGGTCTGGTTTCGCCGGCGGCGGCGATCGCGCTGTGGACATCGTGGGCCACCGCGACCACCTCGACATCGTCAGCGCTGCGCATCGCGACGCGCAGCAGCTCCGCGAAGAGCCGCTCGTCGTCGACGATCATGACGCGGATCGCATCGCTCACGACTCGACCTCCGCTCCTGCGCCGGAACGGATCCGAGCAGCGAGCGCGGCGACCACGGCGGGATCGAGCTCGCCGCGACCGACGGCGCCCTGCAGCACGCGTACGGCTTCCGCCTCGGTGATGGCGGCACGATCGGGACGATCGAAGAGCAGCGCCTCGAAGCGGTCCGCGACGCTCACGATGCGGACTTCGAGCGGGATCTTCTCGGCCGGCAAGTGGTCGGGGTACCCGCGACCGTCGAGGCGCTCGTGATGCCAGCGAATGATCGGCAGGATCGGCGCGAGCGGCGACACGTGCCGAAGCAGCTCCTCGCCGAGCAGCGGGTGCTGTTCGACGGCCTCACGCTCGTGTGCCGTCAGCTCACCTGCCTTGTGCACGATCGGTGGCGGCAGCTTCGCGTTGCCGACATCGCGGAGCAGCGCGCCGAGCCGGATGGTGCCCACCGCGGTCGGATCGAGTCCGAGCATCTCGGCGATCGAGACCGCGCGCCCGGCCACTCGCTCGCTGTGACCCATCATGAAGCGGTCGTGCGCCTCGAGCGACGTCGCGAGAGTGATGAGCGCGTCCGCGGCCGCGCCCATGTCGCGCAGCAGACGCGCTTCGCGTACGAGGAGCTCCGCATGGCGCGAGAGATCGCCGTCGAGCCGTGCGTACTCCTCGGTCGGGGTCTCCGAACCCCTTGCGACGACCAGAACAGCCGTCGTCGCGTCCGCAACGTCTCGCTCGGGTGCCACGCCCTGGTCGATGAGAACGACGTCCACGGCGCTGGACCCGTCGCTGGCGATGTCGAATCGCCCCGCCAAAAGCTTCTCGGCCGCGGCGCGACGCGCGCCGTCTCGGAGCTGGATCGCGGCGACTGGCCTGGCGCGCGCCGGGCGCGCGGACTGGGGCTCGAGCCGCGGCGGGCGCGCGTTGCGCGCCTGCAGCAGGACGGCGTCGATGCGCGCGAGGAGCTCGGCCGCGTTCCACGGCTTCGTGACGTAGTCCGCCGCGCCGCAGGACAGGCCGCGCACCTTGTCGACGACCTCGCCGCGCGCCGAAAGGAAGATCACCGGGATGTGGGCGATCGCGCCATCGCTCTTGATGCGCAGGCAGACGTCGTAGCCGTCCGTGTCGGGGAGCATGACGTCCAGGAGCACGAGATCGGGGACGATCTCGCGCACGAGCGCGAGTCCCTCGCCGCCGTCGCGTCCGACAGCCACCTTCATGCCGTTCGCCTGGAGGCGACGCTGGAGGACGTCAGCCGAGGCCGGATCGTCCTCCACGACCACGACGCTGGTCGGCGTCGTCGACGAACCCGGCGGCATCGTCACGGGGAGATCCCTCACAGCGCGAGACCCTTCTGCTCCTCGCCGAGCAGGTGGCGCAGCGCGACCACGAACTTCGACGGCCGTTCGTCGACCATGTGGTCGCGGATGTACGAGTAGAGCTCGTCCGCCCACCGGGGGAGCTCCCGGAACCACTTCACCTCGATGATGACGCCGGGCTCGCGCGCGATGACCGGGCCGATCCGGCATGGCATCGAGCTCGCGTCGTTCGCGACCCACGGGATCGCGAGGTACATGAGGTTGTGGTCCGCCGTGATCCGCATGCTCGCATCGGGCGCGGAGTACGCGATGCGGTTGTACTGCGTCACCACGACCGGTCGCACGCCGGCGCCGATCGTTCGCTCGGCCCGTTCGACGAGTCCGTTCTGATCGCGAGGCAGCTTCTGCTCGCCGCGCAGGTAAGCGGGCAGTGCCATCGTGGGCACTTCGTAGCGCTCCTTGAACGACGTGCTCGCCGCATCGTCCTTCATCTCGAGGTAGACCGAGCCACCGGCGAGGATCTCGTTGGGCCTCGTGCGGTGATACTCGCGGACCCGGAGCTGGAGCGCCTCGCCGGCCTCCGCGGCGCGGAAGATGCGCCAGTCATACGTATCGAGGTACGCGGTCGTCGACCACTGATACGGCCGGTCGTCGCGGTCGAGCGGCAGATACGTGCCGCTGGTGCGGAGCGCCAGGCGCGCGACGGCTTCGTTCACCAGGAAGCGGTGCTCGTACCGGCGCGCGGAGTCGCTGGTGGCATCGAGGATGACGTTCTTCATGCCGGTATGGGGGCGCGGTCCTGCGCCGCGGCGGGCAAGGTGAAATCGATTATCGCGCCGGGCTGACCCGGATTCGCGACACCGATGGTCCCGCCGTGCAGCGCGACCGCCAGTCGGCAGAACGCGAGCCCGAGGCCGGTGCCTCCGCGGCTGCGGCCGCCGCCGCCCTGATAGAAGCGGTCGAACACGTTCGGCGCATCCGCGGCGGTGATGCCCGGCCCGGTGTCCGACACGCGGATGAGCACGAAGTCGGTGCCGGCGTCCGCCTTGCGCGCCTCGATACGCACCGTGCCGCCCGCGGGAGTGTGCTTGACCGCGTTCGCCAGGAGGTTCGTGAGCACGCGCACGATGAGGCCATCGTCGACGAACACCGTCGCGTCCCCGACCTCGCTGGTGACGCTGATGTTCTTCGCACGCGCTTCGGGCTTGACCTGCGAGATGCTCTTGCGTGCGAGCTCTTCGAGCCGGATCGCTTGCGGGATCGCCTCGAGCCGGCCTTCCTCCAGCTTGTACACGTCGAGGAGAGCATTGACCATCCGCAACATCTCGCTGACGTTGGATTCGGAGAGTCCGAGGAGCTCGGAGAACTCGGGCCGGGACGGATCGAGCTGCCCCATGCCGACGAGCTGAAGGAACGCGACGACGCTGTTCGCCAGATTGCGGATGTCGTGGCCGAGCATTCCGATGAGCTCCTGCCGCGAACGCTCGACCTTTCGGAGCTCCTGATTGCTGGCGCGGAGCTCGTCCTGTAGCCGCTTCGTGAAGAGTGCGCTGCGCACGCGCGCGGCGAGCTCCACAGGCTCGAACGGCTTCGCCACATAGTCGACGCCGCCGGCCTCGAAGCCGGTGACCACGTCGTCGGTCTGGTCCTTCGCGGTGACGAAGATCACCGGGATCGCGCTCGTGTTCTCGTTCGCCTTGAGCCGCCGGCAGGTCTCCCAACCGTCGATCCCCGGCATCATCACGTCGAGCAGAACGAGGTCGGGGCGGTCGCGCTCCGCGATCGCGAGCGCCTGCTCGCCGCTCGAAGCACGGAGCACGGCGCAGCCGAGCGCCGCCAGCCGGCGCGAGATCAGGTCGAGGTTCGCGGGCTCGTCGTCGACCGCGAGCACCGTTCCGAGGCGGTCCACCGGCGCCGGCGCTGCTTCGTGGCGCCGCGTTCCCGCCGTCACCGCGGCGGTCTCCGGCAAGAAGCGCGCAAGGACCGCGCGCAGCTCGGCCGGCGCGTACGGCTTGGACACGAAATCGTCGCAACCCGCGTCGATCGCCCGTTGGCGGTCCTGCTGCATCGCGAGGGCTGAGACCGCGATGATCGGTATGCGGGCCGCCCACGGCTCCTCGCGCAGCGTGCGCGTCACGGTCCAGCCGTCGACACGCGGCAGAAGCAGATCGACGAGGATGGCGTCCGGCCGCTCGGCGCGCGCGAGGTCGAGTCCCGTCTGCCCATCCATCGCGACGAGCGCCTCGTGCCCCGCGGCGCGGATGATGCGCTGCGCGACGTCGAGGTTGTTCGCCTCGTCCTCGATGACGAGCACTCGTGCGACGGTCATGATCTCGCTGCCGCGCCGGTCAGGCCGCCATCGGTGAAGGCCGCGGCGCGCACGCGGACCGGCAGCGTGAAGAGGAAGGTGCTGCCCACACCGACGGTGCTGTCGACCCAGATGCGGCCTCCGTGGAGCGCGATCAGCCGCTTCGAGATCGCAAGGCCGAGGCCGGTGCCCCCGTAGCGACGCGTCGTCGAGGCATCGACCTGGCGGAACTCATCGAAGATGTACGTTTGCGCCTCCGGCGGGATGCCGACGCCGGTGTCGGCCACCGCGATGGTGATCCAGCCGTCGATGACGCTCGCGCGGATCGTGACGCCGCCGTGCTCCGTGAACTTCACCGCGTTGGCCATGAGGTTGACCAGGACCTGGCGGATCCGCGCGCGATCGGCCCACGCGGTCGGCAGTGACGACGCGACGTCCGCGCGCAGGCTGAGCGACTTCGCGTCGGCGCTGGGGCGGACGAGCTCGATGACATCCTCGATGACGAGCGGGACGTCGACCTCCTCGACGTTCAGCTCCATCTTGCCGGCCTCGATCTTCGCGAGGTCGAGGAGGCCATTGATGAGGCCGAGCAGGTTGTCGGCAGCCTGCACGACGCGCTCCAGATCGGCGGTCTGCTGCTCCGTGAGATCGCCGTCCAGGCCGTCGAGCATGAGCTTCGTGTAACCGATGATGGCGTTCATCGGGGTGCGAAGCTCGTGGCTCACCGACGCAAGGAACTCGCTCTTCAGCCGGTTCGCCCGCTCGAGCTGCAGGTTGTTGTCCTTGAGCTCGTTGACGAGATCGGCGTTCTCCTTCGCGACGCTGACCAGGCGAGCGATGGTGCGCAGCGCGCGCGCCTCGGTGTCGGTGATCTCCCGCGGCGTCTTGAAGTACGCCGAGAGGAGACCCGCGGCACGACCGCGCGCGGAGAGCGGGATGTGCGCGATGTAGGGCATCGGGCTCTGGGGGACGTGGAGGTGCTGGATCTGGTTCGGATCGTAGACCGGATTCACGAGCACCCGCGTCGCGAGCCTCACCGCGGTCTCGGTGTCGACGCCGATCGTCGTCGGCGCGGTGAGCCGGCCACCGGATCCTGCCGGCGCGCCGGGCGCGTCCTCGCGGATCACGATCGACGCGCCGTCGGCGTGGAAGAGCGCGACCATGCGCGACAGCGACTCGGCGAAGATCCGCTCGCGGTCCGTCACGCCGACGACCGCGTCGGCGACCTCGTTCACCGTGCGGACCTCAGCCAGATACTCCTGCTGGGCGCGTTCGCGTTCGCTGAGGGACCGGGCCATCGTGTCGAACGCGCGCTCGAGCGTGCCGATCTCGTGCTGCGAGCGCTGGCGGATCCGCACGCCGAGGTCGCCGGCCTCGATCTGCTGCGCGGCGGCGGCCAGCTCCTCCAGCGGCTTGGTCATCGCCGTCGCCGAGCGATAGGCGAAGAACGTGACGAGGCCGATGAGACCAGCGGCGAGAACGAACAGGATGACCAAGAGGGTCCGCTGCGAGGCGGCGAGCGCGTCAAGTGGAAGCAGGACCGCCAGTACCCCAAGATTCGCCCGCTGCCCAACGACCTGGAAGATGCCGTAGTAATCGTCGCTCCCGATCTTCACGTCCTGGACGAAGACGTCGCGCGGCGCACTGTCGACCTGCGCGAGCGTCGGGAACGCCGCTTCCTCGGAGATCGCGGTCGTGGCGGCCCGCACCTTGCCGTTCCAGATGAGCGCGATCTGCGCATCGCTCTTCGTGTTGATCGTCTTGAGATATTCGTTACCGAGTACGGTCCCGACCTCGAGGAATCCGATCTTCTCGACGTCCTTGCCCCGGATCTCCCAGATCGCCCGGATCACGAGGCCGCGGCCGGGTTCGTCCGACAGGACCCAGGACTGCTGCACCCCTGCCTTCGCGTCGATGACGAGCTGCGGGTGGAGCGTCTCACCTGGGACGAAGTCCTGCGCGCCGGCGATGAGGCGCCCGTCGACGTCCGCCACGCTCATGAAGTTGACGCTCAGACGGGACTTCTGGGGAAGGAGGAAGGCTTCGAGGGCCTGTCGGTCCTGCGCCTCGGCGAGCTCGCGAGTGGTCGGAAGTCCCGCGATGAGCGATGCGGCGCGCAATGCCAACGACGCCTGGTCCTGGATGTCGTTCTTCGCGGCCACCGCGACGATGCTGGCCTCGTCTTCGAACTGCTTGCTGATCAGATCGTTGGACTCGTAGAGCGCGACGGCCGCGAGCACCACGAGGGCGCCCACGGCCACCGCGACCGTCCGACCGACCAGCGCGCGGAGGAGGCTCGGCGCGAAGAGTTGGCTGATGAATCGCACGAGAGCCGTCCTAGAGGCCGGCCAGGATCTTCTGCCCCTCGGGACCCTTGACGAAGTCGAGGAAGGCCTTGATGGTCGGCTTCACCTTGGCCGGGTCTGGGTGATACACGAAGTACAGCGGGCGCCGGATCGGATATGTCCCGTTCGCGAGCGTCTCGCGCGTCGCCGCGATGTTGTCGATCGTCAGCAGCCGTACGTCCGTCGTGCTGAACGCCTTCGCGTTCATGGTCATCATCCCGATCGAGTCCTTGAATGAGCTGATCGCCTTGAGGGTCTCGTCGATCTGGAAGACCTCGATCGCATCCTTCGCGTACACCGGCTTTGTCGAGCCGAAGAAGTAGGACTCGAACGCCGAGCGGGTCGAGGACTCCGGCTCGCGCAGCAGGACCCGGATCTTCCCGGGCGTGCCGCCGACGTCCTTCCAGTCCGTGATCTGGCCGGTGAAGATCTTCGCGACCTGATCCTTGGTCAGGGCCTTGATCGGGTTCGTCGCGTTGACGCCGACGCCGGTGCCGGAGGCGCCGATCGGCAGGGTCTCGACGGTGCCCTTTTCGGCGGCTCGCAGATCGCGGCTGATGTACCCGAGGTCGATGTTGCCGCTCACCGTGAGCGACACGCCCGCGTCCGAGCCGGTGTCATCGAATCCCTGCCAGATCACCGTCGAATGCGCGGCCGAGAAGCCGCTCGTCAGCGCCTTGACCGCGTCGAGCGCACCGCCGCCGCCCTTCGTGACGAACGTGCCGGCGAGCGGATCCGGTGTGGGCTTCGACGTGATCGGCCCCGCGCCGCCGCAGCTCGCCACGAGCAGCGCCGCCAGCGCGAGGTACAGACATTTACGTAGGATCGCCATCTTCCCAGTGTCCTCCAGGCCGGCGCCACCGCCGGTTAAGCCAATTGCCGGAAGTGTTCGCTCCACTAACCGGCCTGTCTATCCCTCTAACGGGGAGGGGGCCAGCCGAAACGCCCTGCGTAGGCCCTATACGTCAGTTGGCTGAGGAGCGCGGACGCGTTTGGCGGGGAGCCGCTGCAGCAGGCGCTCCGAGGAGGCGGTGATCTCCGCGACCGCAGCCTCAAAGGCCTGGGCGTTCGCCGGCGCCGGCGCTCTGAAGCCGCTGATCTTGCGTACGAACTGGAGCGCGGCCGCTCGGACCTCCTCGTCGCTGGCTGGAGCCGTCCCGCGGAGGGTCTTGATGCTTCGACACATACATAGAAAAGATACGACTAGTTCGGTCAACCTGGGCACGCGCCTTGACGGCCGCGAGCACCTGCGGCGAGCGTTCGCTCGTGCACCCGAACGTGCTGCTGCCGCTGGCATCGTCCGCGGTCAGCTTCGCCTTCGCTGCCCTCGTCTTCGCCCAGTGGCGCGCGCGGCGGCGCAGCTTCCAGCTCGTGTGGGCGATCGGCCTCCTCTGGTACGGCATCAGCGCGGGGACCGAGTTCTGGGGCAGCGCCTTCGGCTGGAGCGAGCCGCTGTACCGGGCGTGGTACCTCATCGGCGCGCTCTTCGTCGCGGCCTACCTCGGGATGGGAACGGTCTATCTCCTGGCACGCACGCGCTTCGGATACTTCGTCGCGACGACGATCTTCGTGGGAGGTCTGTTCGCGCTCCTGAGCCAGGCGCGGCTCGTCCGCGAGGGTCATCCGGCGCCGCAGATCGCGGTGGTGCTCGTCATCGCGTTCGCGACCATCGCGGCCGTCGTCGTCGCGTACGTGACGTGGCGCCGCCGCGAGGTCGTCGGCCACGTCACCATGACCGTGCTGGCCGTCGCGTCGGTCGTGGTCGCGGCGCTGGTGCTCGGCGCCACGCTCCCCGCGCCCGGGTACGCGTTGGATCCCGACACCGGCGTGCCGGTGGGCACGGCCATCCCGGAATACATCCGCGTGCTGTCCGGCCCGTTCAATATCGCGGGCGCGTTCACGCTCGTGTTCGGCGCGATCTTCTCCGCGTACGTCTTCATGCCGAAGCGAAAAGTGCTGCGACGCCGTCCTCTGCCGCCGATCGCCGCGCAGCTCTACGGAGCGCTGGCGGTCGTCATCAACCTGCTCGCGTCGCTCCCGCTGGCCGCGACGGCGCTGGCCCGCGGCCAGCTGAACTCGCGCGTGCCGGCGACACTTCTCATCGCGCTCGGCGGGTTCATTCCGGGGATCACCAGCGGCCTGAACCGCTTCGGCGTGACCTGGTCCTTCTTCTTGGGCGAGCTGCTCGGGGTCGTCCTCATCTTCATCGGGTTCGTCGTCAGCACCGAGGTTTTCAGCGCGCGCATGCGCATCGGGCCGATCAGCATCGGCCGCCGCGAGGCCACGACCCTCTAGCATCGCGCGATGCTCGTCCTGGACAAGCACGAGGTCGAAAGCCTCCTCGACCCGGACGAGCTGCGCGCTGCGATCGGTGCGGCGCTGTCCGATCTGTCCGCGGGGCGCGCCTCGATGCCGACGCGCATCGCGGCGCAGGTCGCGGAGCGCGACGGCCTCCTCGCCGCCATGCCCGCTTACCTGCCGGGAGCGGGCGCGCTCACCACGAAGCTCGTGTCACTCTTTCCACGCAACACCGATCGGCCCACGCACCAGGCCGTCATCGTCGCGTTCGATGCGCTCACCGGAACGCCCGCCGCGCTCATGGACGGCGAGGCGATCACGGCCGCTCGCACCGCCGCGGGCTCGGCGCTCGCGACCGATCTCCTCGCGCGACGAGACGCGGTGACCCTCGCGGTGCTCGGCGCGGGCGTGCAGGCGCGCGCTCATCTCCGCGCGGTGCCACGCGTGCGTCACTTCCGCGAGATCGTGATCGGCGCGCGCGACGCCGGGAAAGCGAGCGCCGTGGCGCGCCAGGTCGCTGCGGAGCTCGGTATCGCCGCGCGCGCGGCGTCGTTCGAAGAGGCCGTGCGCGTGGCCGACGTGGTCTGCGCCTGCACGCACAGTCCCGAGCCCGTCGTCCGCCGAGCGTGGCTCCGACCGGGCGCGCACGTGAACTCGGTCGGCTACAACACGGCCGGCCGCGAAGTGGACGGCGAGACCATCGCGGCCGCCCGCGTGGTGATCGAGTCGCGCGCCGCGGCGCTGGCGCCGCCGCCGGGCGGCTCGAACGATCTGCTGTGGCCCATCCGTGACGGCCTCATCGACGCGACGCACATCCACGCCGAGCTCGGTGAGATCGTCTCCGGCTCGCGTCGGGGACGCTCCGACGAGACGCAGATCACGCTCTACAAGTCGGTCGGCGTCGCGGTCGAGGATGCCGCCGCAGCCGCGCTGGTGTTGCGCCTGGCGCGCGAGCGGGGCATCGGGAGGACGATCGAGATCTAGCCGAGCGCTCGGTAGACGAGCCAGATGCACAGGCCCGCAGCCACCAGCCATATCGCGATGACGACGGCAGCGTTTCGCAGGTCCCTCGGCCGCTCCGACGCCGTCTGCGCGCGTGCACGGCAGTCGACGAGAACGGGTCCCGGGATCATCTTCACCGCGAGCGCGATCCCGAACGGGACCAGGATGAGATCGTCGAGGTAACCGAGGACGGGTACGAAGTCCGGGATGAGATCGATCGGGCTGAGCGCGTAGGCGACCACGCCTCCGGCGAACAGCTTCACGTACCAAGGCGTGCGCGGGTCCCGGCACGCGAAGTACAGGGCGAGGGTGTCGCGCTTGATCCCTCTCGCGCGACCCTTGAGTCGGCCGAGGCGGCTCTCGGGCGGCATCGCGGAGCTAGTACTCGCCGCCGGTGGCCTTGCGCGGCCCTTCGAGCAGCTGGCCCACGCCGCGTTGCTCGCCGCGCAGGGCGTCGAGCACCCGCAGCGCCTCATCGATCGTCAGGCCCCGCCGGAATTCGTCGAGCGCGGGACGCAGTTCGGGCGAGGGCTGCGCGTTCGGATCGGTCGAGCTCGTCGGATCGGTGGTCGGTTCCTGTGGCTGCCCGGGATTCTGACCGGGCTGCGGCTGACCGCTGGCGGCCGGCTGACCGCTCTGACTCGGTCCCTGGCCGGGATTCGGACTGCTCCCAGGCTGTGCCTGCCCCGGGCCCTGCTGCTGACCGGACTGCGCGGGACGGCTGGTCAGGAGCCGCTGGACGATCTCGAGATTGAACTTCGCGTCGCGATCGCTGGGATCGAGACGCAGCGCCTCGCGGTACGCGTCGCGCGCGTCCTCATAGCGCCCCATCCGGAACAGCGTGTTGCCGCGGTCGTACTGCGCGATCGCGCGGATCTTGGCGTCCTTGCCCTCGATCGCCTTCCCGTACTCCGGCAGCGCCCGCGGATACTCGCCGAGCTTGTGCAGGGCGTTGGCGCTGTTGACGGCGAGCTCCGGCGCGTCCGGCGCCTCGGCTTGCAATTGTCGGTACGCGGCGAGCGCTCCGGCGTAGTCGCCGGCCGCGAACAGCCCGTTCGCCGCTTCGTTCGACAGTGCCGCGTCGCCGCACGCCACGGCCCAGAGAAGGGCCGACCCGATCGCGATCCCGAGGATCCGGCGCGAGCGACGCGCGCCCGAACGGCCCAGGCCGCGCGGCGCGGGCATCGGTCGCCGCTCGGTCACGAGCCATTCGAGCAGGAGGAGCGCGACGGCAAAGGCGATGAACGGAGCGGACCGCTCGTCCGGCACCACGCCAGCGTCATCGAGAGGCTCGACCGCCTCCATGGTCCGAAGCTCGCGCGCGAGATCAGCGATCACCCCGTCGTCCCCCCGGTACTGGAAGTAGCGGCCGCCGCCCTTCTCGGCGACGGAACGCAGTGTCGCCTCGACGAGATGCGACACGACCGGCGCGCCGCCGGCGTCCAGCAGATACCCCGTGAACTTGCCGGTGTTCGCGTCGTAGGTCGGGATCTGACCTCCAGCGGTCGTTCCGACGCCGACGGCGTAGATCCGCGCGCCCTTGAGCTCGTCCGCCTCGGGGACGTCGCTGTTCGTGATCTCGCCGTCGGAGACCAGCACGATCGCCCGCTGCCGCAGCGTCTCGAGGTCCGGCGGGAACGCG
>JBKPCZ010000184.1:0-2957 GCA_046727665.1 Chloroflexota bacterium | reverse complement strand
ACGAAGTTGAGCGTCAGGCCCGTGTCGACGACGTCCTCGACGAGCAGTACGTCGCGTCCCTGGATCGTCACGTCGAGATCCTTCAGCAGGCGGACGCCACTCGGGCCCGAGCCGCCGCCCGCGTAGCCCGCGAGCGCGATGAAGTCGAGCTCGTGGACGATCGGCAGCGCGCGGCAGAGATCGGCGACGAAGACGACGCTTGTCTTCAGCTGCGCGACGAGGATCGGCTCGCGGCCCTCGTAATCCTGCGCGATCGCGGTCCCCAGCTCCTCGACGCGGAGCCGCAACTCCTCGGCCGAGAGGTAGACCTCTGCGATCCGGTCTGGTATCAGCTGGCGAGGTCGAGTCTGTATCGCTCGGCGAGGCGCGCGATGTCGCGCTTGTAGAAGAGCTTCACGTTGACGTTCGGGTAGAGCTCGCGCAGCTTGCGCAGCTTGCGGTTCTTGCGCGTCACCAGCGACTGCTTCATGACCGTGATCTCCAGATAGAGATCCTGCTCGGGCAGGTAGAAGTCCGGCGTGAAGGCCTCGGCGACGGTGCCGTCCTCGCCGCGCGCGAGCACGAAGGTCGTCGGCTCGTACTGCCAGGGCACGCGGTAGTAGTCCAGGAGCTTCGCGCACTCGAGCTCGACGTCGTTCGCGAAGCGTGGTGTCCCCCTACCACAATATGCCTGGAAATGAGGCATTTCCGAGGCCATCTCCAGCCAGGATAGCAGTGGCCTCGGATAGGCCTTCGCGGCGCGGTGGCCTCCGTTCCGCTGACCTACACTTCGTCCATGGAGGACGGTCGGGTCTTTCAGATCGCGCACATCTCCGACATCCACTGCGGGGGGCCGCACTTCATGCCTTCGCTCATGGAGCGGGCGATCGGCGAGATCAACGACCTGCATCCCGACCTTGTGATCTGTACGGGTGACCTGACGACGTTCGGCTTCAAGCAGGAGTTCGCGCAGGCGAAGGCCTACCTCGACCGGATCGAGTGCGATTCCCTCGTCGTCGTGCCGGGGAACCACGACTCGCGCAACGTCGGCTACATCCACTTCGAGGAGCTGTTCGGCGACCGCAACTCGGTCCTCCGCAAGGACGGCGTCACGGTCGTGGCGGTCGACTCGACCGAGCCCGACCTCGACCACGGCCAGATCGGCCGCAGCCAGTATCGCTGGATCGAGCGGCAGTTCGCGGAGAGCGGCGACGACACGGACCTGCGCATCTTCGTGCTGCACCACCACTTGCTGCCGGTTCCGGGAACCGGCCGCGAGCGGAACGTCGTCTACGACGCCGGCGACGTCATCGAGTGCCTGCAAGGCGCGGGGGTCGACCTCGTCCTCTCCGGGCACAAGCACGTGCCATACGCGTGGCGGCTCGAGGATCTGTTCGTCGTCAACACTGGAACCGTCTCCTCGCTGCGCCTCCGCGGGAACACGCGGCCCTGTTACAACGTCGTCGAGATCGTCGGCTCGCACGTGGACGTGTGGCGCAAGTACCCGTTCCACGGGCAGGAGCGGATCATCCAGTTCTCCACCGAGACGCTCGCCTTCGAGAAGTACACGGCGCGCATCGAGACCGAGGTCACGACGCGGTCGTGAGGGCGATCGCGCTCATCGACGGCGAGCACCACGTGGACGTCGTCCGCGACGCGCTCGCCGAGCTGCCGTACGAGTTCGTCGGTGCGCTCCTCGTCGGCGGCACCGAGAAGCTCCGCGGCGGGGAGGAATACGGGCTTCCCGCGCTGGAGTCCCTCGACGACGTCTCGGCGGAGGTCGTCGTCGACCTCTCCGACGAGCCGGTCCTCGGCCCGCGTGAGCGGATGCTGTGGGCGAGCCGCGCGCTCGCGCACGGGCTGGAGTACGTGGGCGCCGACTTCCGGTTCGAGCCGCCCGTCTTCCTGCCGTTCCCATCCGTGCCGTCGCTCGCCGTGATCGGCACCGGCAAGCGCATCGGCAAGACGGCGGTCACGGGCCATGTGGCGCGACTGCTTTCGGAGCGGTTCAAGGTCGTCGTCGTCTCGATGGGGCGGGGCGGGCCGCGCGAGCCCGAGATCGTCGAGGTCTCGCCGACGCTGGAGCAGCTGCTGGAGATCTCGCGCGCTGGCGGCCACGCCGCTTCCGACTACCTCGAGACCGCTGCGCTGGCCGGCGTGCCGACGATCGGCTGCCGGCGTGCCGGTGGTGGCCTCGCGGGCCAGGTCTTCACGTCGAACGTGCGCCGCGGCGCCGAGCTCGCGGCGTCGCTCGAGCCGGAGGTCGCGATCTTCGACGGGAGCGGCGCCGCGATCCCTCCGGTGGCCGTGAACGCGCGCATCCTCGTCGTCGGGCCGGGACAGGACGCCACGACGTTCCTGAATCCATACCGAGTGCTCATCTCCGACGTCGTCCTGCTCGTCGGCGGCGGCAACGCGAAGCCGATCCAGGAGCTGAAGGACATCCCCGTCGTCGGTGTCGAGCTGCGGCTGCGCCCGGTGACACCGCTCGAAGGCGGGCGCGTCGCCGTCTTCACGGCCGGCCCCGCGCCGACCGATCACCTGGACGCCGACGTCGTCCACGTGTCGCGGAACCTCGCCAACCGCGCCGCTCTCCGCGAGGAGCTCGAGCGCATCGACGCGGATGCGTACCTCGTCGAGATCAAGGCCGCCGCGATCGACGTCGTCGCCGAGGCGGCGGCGGAACGCGGCATCGAGTGCGTCTTCGCCGATAACGAGGTGCGGCCGCTGCCGGGAGAGCCCGACCTCGACGCTGAGCTGCTCGCCCTCGCCGAGGCCGGCCAGAAAGAGCCCGTCGCATGACCGAGCGACGTCGCACCGACCCGCTGCCGCTCGGGGGCGACGGCGAGCCGTACTCCAAGGGCCTGATGGCCCGCGCACTGATCCGGGTCGGCGTGCCGCCCGCGCGCGCCTACGAGCTCGCCCGGCTGATCGAGCAGGATCTCGCCGAGCGCGGGGAGGAGGCCGTCGACCTCGAG
>JBKPCZ010000183.1:0-3047 GCA_046727665.1 Chloroflexota bacterium | reverse complement strand
CCGGACCTCGTCGGTGGTCCAGTCGCGCGGCGCCGTCGCCTGGGCCAACGACAGCGTCCCGGCGAGCTCGCCCGCGACGAGGATCGGCGTCGCGACGATCGAGCGCGCGCCGTCCTTCAGATCGCTCGACTGCGCGAGACGGGCATCGGCGAGCACATCGCGCACCACGGCGGTGCGGCCGGTCTCGGCCGCGAGGCGCGACACCGGCAAGGTCCTCCGTCCCTGGCCCTGCGGCGCGACGCCGGGCGCGTTCCATTCGTACGACACCTGCAGGGTGTCGGACGTCGAGCCGGTCGCCGCGACGACACGGTCGACGTGCAGCGCGCGCCCGAGCTCGTCCACCGTCCCGCGGAGGACCTCATCCGGATCGAGCGATGCGCGCGCGCGTCGCGCGATGCGGCTGACGAGCTCCTCGCGGTCCGCACGCGCCTGGGCCTCGGTGAGCGACAGCGAGGTGCGGATCGCACCCGCCACGAACTGGCCGAGGACCAGGACCAGCTGCAGACGATCGGCGGTGATCGATCCGGCCTTCTCGCCTCCGGCCACGACCGCGCCGACCAGGCGGTCCTGCGAGACCAGCGGCAGGGCCGCGAACGAGCGGATCCAGTGCGCGTTCGGCAGGTCGCGCGCCAGCAGCCGCCACTGCTCGCCGCCGCCCGTGGCGTCGGGCAGGACCAGCGACTGCCGGTGGTCGAAGACGCGGGTGCGGATCGCGGCGGGCAGCTCCGAGGCCGAATAGACCTTTTCGAGGAGCTCGCCGGCGTGGGGTCCCTCCTCCGCGACGAGACGGAATGCTTCCGCGACGTCGTCGTGGACCAGCAGTCCGAGCGTCACGCTCGCCTCGAGCCCGCGGCGGGCGCTACGCAGGTATTCGTGCGAGATCTCCGCGAGATCGAGCGAGCCCGAAAGCGCCTGGCTGAGCGCGAAGATCGAGCCGATCTCCGCGTCGCGCACCGCGCTCTCGTCCTTCGCGCCCTCCAGCGCCGTCGCGAGGCGATGGAGGATCGTGCCGGCGATGACGCTGATGCCGAGCCAGAGCATGAAGCTGACGATGTCGATCGAGCCGATGAGCGCCTCGGGGTCCGGGATGCGCAGCCCGGCGCGTCCGAGCTCGACGCCATAGACGGCGTGGACGACGAGGAAGATCACCGCCGCGTAGATCGTCGACGCCGCGATGTAGAAGCGCAGCGAGCGCGGGAACCGACGCATTTCGCCCCTTCCTCTGGGGGAACTTTAACGGCCCGACACCATCACGACCCCCTGGACCGCGCGTGTGGTGGGTACACTGGGAACGAGATCGCGCGAGGAGGGATGAACATGCGCGGAGGTATCGTCCGGTGACGGCGATGAATTTCGTGCCGATGGTCATCGAGCAGTCCGGGCGAGGCGAGCGAGCCTACGACATCTTCTCGCGCCTCCTCAAGGAACGGATCATCTTCATCGGGGACGCCGTCGAGGACACGATGGCGAACCTCATCATCGCCCAGCTGCTCTTCCTCGAGTCGGAGGACCCCGAGCGGGACATCTACCTGTACGTGAACTCGCCCGGCGGCGTCGTGACCGCAGGTCTCGCGATCTACGACACGATGCAGTACCTCAAAGCGCCGGTGAGCACGATCTGCGTGGGACAGGCGGCCTCGATGGCGGCGGTCCTCGTCGCCGCGGGCGCGAAGGGCAAGCGCTACGCGCTGCCGAACTCGCGGATCATGATCCACCAGGGGTCCGGCGGATTCCGCGGCAACACGCCTGATGTACTCATCCAGGTGAAGGAGCTCGAGACCCTCGTCGACAAGCTCACGCGGATCCTCGCGCACCACTCGGGTCAGGATGTCGAGAAGGTCCGCCGCGACTCGGAGCGCGACCGGTTCATGAGCGCGGAAGAGGCGAAGGCCTACGGGATCATCGACGAGATCTTCGTCGGCAAGGACTCGCTCATCTCGATCGCCAAGTCCGAGGAGAAGGAACACAAGGAACCGAAGGAACGCGTCCCGGTGGCGGCCCGCTAGGCGATGACGACCACTGCCAAGGGCGGCAAGCCGTATCGCTGCTCTTTCTGCGGGAAGAGCCAGGACCAGGTACGCAAGCTCATCGCCGGCCAGGGCGTCTACATCTGCGACGAGTGCATCACCCTCTGCCGCGAGATCGTCGACGAGGAGTTCATGGAGGCGCCGAAGGCGCGGACCCTCGGACAGAAGATCCCGAGCCCGCGGCGCATCAACGAGATCCTCGACCAGTACGTCATCGGCCAGGACAAGGCGAAGCGCGTCCTCTCCGTCGCGGTGTACAACCACTACAAGCGCGTGTCCGCGGGCCACCGCGTCGATGACGTCGAGCTCGGCAAGTCGAACGTGCTCCTCATCGGCCCGACCGGTTGCGGCAAGACGCTCTTGGCGCAGACCCTCGCACGCATCCTCGACGTGCCGTTCTCGATCGCCGACGCGACGAGCCTCACCGAAGCGGGCTACGTCGGCGAGGATGTCGAGAACATCCTCCTGCGCCTCATCCAGGCCGCGGACTTCGACCTCAACCGCGCGCAGCGGGGGATCATCTACATCGACGAGATCGACAAGATCGCGCGCAAGGGCGACAACCCCTCGATCACGCGCGACGTCTCGGGCGAGGGTGTCCAGCAGGCGCTGCTGAAGATCCTCGAGGGCACGGTGGCGAACGTGCCGCCGCAGGGCGGCCGCAAGCATCCGCACCAGGACTTCATCCAGATCGACACCACGAACATCCTCTTCATCTGCGGTGGCGCTTTCGAGGGTCTCGAGAAGATCGTCGAGGCGCGCGTCGGCAAGAAAACGATGGGCTTCGGCGCGTCGCTCCGCGACAACACCAAGGAGACGAGCGCCGTCCTCGAGCAGGTCATGCCCGACGACCTGCTGAAGTACGGCCTCATCCCGGAATTCGTCGGCCGTCTTCCGGTGATCGTGCCGCTGATGGCGCTCGACGAGAACGACCTCATGCGCATCCTCACCGAGCCGAAGAACGCGATCGTGAAGCAGTACCAGAAGTTCCTCGCCCTCGACAAGGTCGAGCTGCAGCTC
>JBKPCZ010000182.1:0-9393 GCA_046727665.1 Chloroflexota bacterium | reverse complement strand
AATTCGAGCTGGTCCGGCGCGAGGGCGTGGAAGCGGCCCAGCGAGAACGAGCCCTCCAGGCGGGTCCCGCAGCTGTCGCATTCCAGGCGGACGACCTTCAGCTGTTCGGCGCAGATCGGGCACTTCGCGACCACCGGATTCACCATGCACCGAAGATGCGACGCCACCTAAATGAAAGTCAAGCGTTCCTCAGGGTTCTGTAGCCGAGATATCGAAACGATGAGGTGACGGACCGCGTCGCGGATCACACTGCTGTCGTGAGCGCCTGTTTGATGCGCTCGCCGAGCGTGGCACCGACGACGGCGGCGAGCTCCTCGACGGGCGCTTCCTGCATCGCTCGGACCGACCCGAATTTCCGCAGCAACGCCCGCTTGCGCGCCGGACCGACGCCCGCGATCTCGTCGAGGATCGAGCGGACGGCGCGGCGCGACCGCACCTTCTGGTGATACGTCACCGCGAAACGGTGCGCCTCGT
Organism: Chloroflexota bacterium; assembly: GCA_046727665.1. Classification (GTDB taxonomy): domain Bacteria; phylum Chloroflexota; class Limnocylindria; order P2-11E; family P2-11E; genus CF-39. The sequence goes on along the minus strand of JBKPCZ010000182.1, from coordinate 8,919 downwards.
CGCGGATGCGCTGCACGAGGTAGAGGCCCTGCGCGGTGCGCGGCAGCACGATCGGGTCGGGCCGATTCGGGACGAAGAGCTCCTCGCGCTCCTTGGCCAGGGCGGCGATCGGGATCTGAAGACGGCCGGCATCGGCCAGCGCCTCGAGGCCCGCTGAGAGCTGGCCCTTCCCGCCGTCGAGGATGATCAGATCGGGCAGCGGCCAATTCGTTCGGGCATCGCCGTCGCCGCCCGGGCCGCCGGCAAGGGATCTGGCGAAGCGGCGCTTCAGCGTGTCGCGCATGTTCGTGAAGTCGTCGTTGCGGTCGCCGATGCGCGCGCGGAACCGGCGGTACTGCGACTTCGCTGGCCGCCCGTCCTCGAACACGATCATCGAGCTGACCACGCTCGTGCCCTGAACGTGGCTCACGTCGTAGCACTCGATGCGCTTCGGCGGCCCCTCGAGACCGATCGCTTCCTGGAGCTCGCGCAGTGCCGTTTCCGTCTTGCCGCGGTCCGCGAGCCAGCGCACGCGTTCCTGCTCCAGCGCGTCCTTCGCATTGCGCTCGGCGAGCTCGACCAGATGCCGCTTCTTCCCGCGTTGTGGCACGTGCAGGCGGGCCGGGCCGCCGCGCCGCTCGGTGAGGAACGCTTCCAGCGCCGCGGCGTCGGGCAGCGTCGCGGGCGTCACGATCTCCGGCGGGAGCATCGTCGCCGCGCTGTAGTGCTGCCGCAGGAATGAGGCGATGACCTCGGCAGCACCGGCGCCCTCCGAACCCTCGAGCGCGAAGTGATCGCGTCCGACGATCGTGCCGTCTCGCACGCGGAAGAGCTGAACGACCGCGTCCCCCTCATCCGTCGATCCGGCGAGCACGTCGAAGTCGTCGCCCTTGTACGCGTGCACTTCCTGACGCTCGAGGGTGCGGTCGATCGCCGTCAGGCGGTCGCGCAAGGCGGCCGCGCGCTCGAACTCGAGCGTCTCCGCGGCGGACTCCATCTCCTTTCGCGTGGATCGCGCGAGCGTCTCGTAGCGTCCCTCCAGGAACAGGACGCTCTTGTCGATCGTCGCGCGGTACTCCGCCTTCGTGGTGTTGCCGACGCACGGTGCGGTGCAGCGCTTCAGGTGGAAGAGCAGGCACGGGCGCCCGCCCGGTAGCGCGCTCGGCGGGACGGTGCGTCCGCGGCCCTCGCCTTCTGCGAGGATCGTCAGCTTGCAGGTGCGGTACGGAAAGAGCTTCTGCAGCAGGTCCAGCGACTGATCGACGGACTTCGCGTTCGCGAAGGGGCCGAAATAGCGCGCGGTGCGGTCGCCAAGCGTTCGGGTGCGAAGGATCCGCGGGAAGTCCTCGCCGAGCGTGATCTTCACATACGGATAGGACTTGTCGTCCTTGAGCCGGATGTTGTAGCGAGGCTTGTGCTGCTTGATGAGATTCGCTTCGAGAAGGAAGGCCTCCGAGATCGAACCCGTGACCGCGAACTCGACTCGGTCGGCGCGCTCGACCATGCGGATGTGGCGCACGTCGAGGGTCGGGCCGAAGTAGGCACGGACGCGGTCGCGCAGCACGTCCGCCTTACCCACATACAGGACACGGCCCCGAGCATCCTTGAACAGGTAGACGCCAGGCGCGTCCGGGAACGACGCGACCTGGGCCTCGAGACTCTCTCGGCGTTCTTCCTTGTTCATGCCCGGGAACCCAACGGCTATCCTTTCACGTGGTAGAGCGAAGATTGCGCGAAGCGAAAGACAACAGCGCGACCCCGAAGCGCGCGCGTCGATCGGTCCAGTCGGTCGATCGCGCGCTCGACCTGCTCGAGGCGCTCGCGGCGGCCGAGGGTGAGGTCTCGATCACCGCGCTCGCGGCGCGCACCAGCCTCCACGTCTCCACCGTCCATCGTCTCCTATCCACGCTCCTGCGTCGCGGGTACGTCCGCCAGAACCCGGAGACGAGCCGCTACTACGCCGGCGCCAAGCTCGCGACACTCTCGGAAGGCCGGTCACGCTTCGGCGAACTCCGGCTGCGCGTCCGGCCGGTCCTCCGTGCGATCACCGAGGCGACGCGCGAGACCGCGAACCTCGTCGTCCTGGACGATCTCGCTGCCGTCTACATCGAGACGGTCCCGAGCCCGCAGGTCGTCCGCCTCTTCACGCAGGCGGGCAACCGCGTGCCACTGCACGCCACCGGCGCGGGCAAGGCGCTCCTCGCCGCACTTCCAGCCGCGCGCCGCGACGGCGTCCTCGACCGGATCGAGCTCCGGCCCTACACGCCCCACACGATCGTCGATCCCGCGGCGCTGCGTCGCGCGCTCGAGGAGATACGCGAGCGCGGCTACGCCATCGACGACGAGGAATACGACGACGGGGTGCGTTGCGTGGCGGTGCCCGTCGTCGGCGGCCCGAACGAGCTCATCGGAGCGATCTCGGTCTCGGCGCCCGCGAATCGGCTGACGCGCCAGCGCTGCACCGAGCTCGTGCCACTCCTGCGACGCTCCGCCGCCGAGCTCGCGGCCGCGGTGCGCGACAAGACCGAGCCGCCGGCGTGACGGTTCGTGCGGGGCTGCGCGGAGCGCCGCTCGTGTCCGCGCTCACCGACCTCCTCGGACCGGACAAGGTCCTTGGCACGCGCGAGGACCTCCTCATCTACGAGTACGACGGCGCGGTCGACACCGCGACGCCGGACGCCGTCGTGCTGCCGAACGACACGGCCGACGTCGCGAGGCTGTCGCGCTTCTGCCACCAGCACGACGTGCCGATCGTCCCGCGTGGCGCAGGCACCGGTCTCTCGGGCGGCGCGATCCCGGTCGAAGGCGGCGTCGTCGTGTCGTTCGCTCGGATGTCGCGGATCCTCGAGATCGACGTCGCCAACATGCGTGCGGTCGTGCAGCCGGGTCTGGTGAACCTGCATCTCTCCACGTCGGTCGCGCCGCACGGGCTCTACTTCGTCCCCGATCCCTCGAGCCAGAAGGCCTGCACGATCGGCGGCAACGTCGCGGAGAACTCGGGCGGTCCGCACACGCTCGCCTACGGCGTCACCACCAACCACGTGACGGGCCTCGAGATCGTGCTGTCCGACGGCAGCGTCGTGCGCCTCGGCGGAAAGGCCATCGAGTACGACGGCTACGACCTCATCGGCGCGTTCGTCGGCTCCGAGGGAACGCTCGGCATTGTCACCGAGATCACCGTGCGTCTGGTGCCGCTCCCCGAGGACAAGCGAACGATCCTCGCGGCCTTCCCGACCATCGACGGCGCATCGGAGACCGTCTCGGCCATCATCGGCGCGGGCATCGTGCCGAGCGCGATCGAGCTGATGGATCAGCTCGCGACCGAGGCGGTCGAGGCCGCAGTTGGAGCCGGCTACCCGCTCGACGCAGGCGGGATCCTGCTCATGGAAGTCGACGGCCTGCGCGATGGTCTCGACGACGCGGCGACACGGATCGAGCGCATCTGTCGCGAGAACGGCGCGACGACGCTGCGGCGCGCCGCGACGACGCTCGAGCGGGACCGCCTCTGGGCCGGGCGCAAGGGCGCGTTCGCCGCGATGGGGCGTCTCGCGCCCGCGTACTACGTGCAGGACGGCGTCATCCCCCGGACGCGCCTGCCCGACGTGCTGCGCACGGTCCGCGATGTCGCGGAGCGCCACGGCGTGCGTATCGCGAACGTCTTTCACGCCGGCGACGGCAACCTCCATCCCCTGATCCTCTTCGCGAAAGACAGCGAGCTCGAGGGCGTGAAGCAGGCCGGGCTCGAGATCCTCGAGGCCTGCGTCGCGGCGGGCGGATCGATCACCGGCGAGCACGGCGTCGGCATGGAGAAGAACTGCTTCATGCCGCTCCAGTTCGGCCCGGATGACCTCGCCACGATGGCGCGCGTGAAGACCGCATTCGACCCCGCCGGCCTCGCGAATCCAGGCAAGATCTTCCCCACACCGGGCCGCTGTCGCGAGTTCCAGCTCGCCGCGAGGCGATGATCTCCGAGCGCATCCGGCCCGCCGACGCCGCCGCGTGCGCGCGCGTCGTCGCGGAGTCGGCAGACGCGTCGCGCACTCTGCGGATCCGCGGCGCAGGCACGAAGGACTATCTCGGCGAGATGCTGCCGACCGATGCGGTGCTCGAGACGACCGCGCTGAGCGGCATCGTCGCCCACGTCCCGGCGGACCTGACGGTCACCGTCGCGGCCGGCACCCCGTTCTCGAGCCTGCGGTCCGTTCTCGCGAAGGCCGGGCAGTTCCTGCCACTCGACCCGCCGCACAGCGACGCAGCCACGATCGGCGGGATCGTTGCCGCGAACAGCACCGGCTTCTGGCGCGCGCGGTACGGCGGCGTGCGTGACCTCCTCATCGGTACGACCGCGGTGCTCGGCGACGGCACCCTCGCGCGCTCCGGCGGCCGCGTCGTGAAGAACGTCGCCGGCTACGACCTCAACAAGCTGTTCGTGGGCTCGCTGGGGACGCTCGGCGTCGTCGTCGAGTGCACCTTCAAGGTGGTCCCCGTGCCCAGCACGACCGCCGGCGCGCGCGCGCGATTCGCACAGAGCGCGGACGCGTTCGCGGCCGCTGACCGGATCGTCCGGACGTCCGCGCGGCCCGCGGCGCTGGTGGTCGTCGGCGGTGGCGACAGTCATTGGGAGCTACTCCTGCAGGCTGACGGCGACGGCGCGCCGGTGGCGCGAACGCTCGACATGTTCGCGTCCGCGGCAGGCGCCCACGGCGGAAGCGCTCAGCGCGACGATGGCATTGAGGCGTCGTTGTCTACGCTTCGAGAGATGCCGGGGAGCGGCGAGGGAGTCATCGTGCGCGCGTCCATTCCGGTCGCGGCGCAACCCGCATACGCGGCGAGCGCGGCCCGGCTCGAGGGTTTCGCCCAGCTCGTGGCCGATGCCGCGACCGGCATCGTGCGCGTGCGCATCCGCGGCGACGACTACGTCCACATCGACGGCGCGAACGCGCTCATGGCCGCGGCGCATGTCTGCGGCGGTTCCGCGCAGGCCGAGCGAAGGCCACGCGAGCTGCACCGCCGTTTGCGCCCGTGGTGGACCGCACCCATGGGACTCGAGCTCATGTCGCGGCTGAAAGTCGCCTTCGATCCACGCGGCATCCTCGAGCCCGGTCGATCCGCTTCGGACGGCACCTTCGCCGCGTGACCACGTATCCGAACGCCGACGCACCATCGCCAGAGCTGCTGCAGCGCTGCGTGCACTGCGGGTTCTGCCTCCCGACGTGTCCGACGTACGCGGTGCTCGGCGTGGAGATGGACTCGCCGCGCGGTCGCATCCGGCTCATGGAGACGGTGTGGCAGGGCCGCGTGGACGTCGCGAGCGATCCGTTCGAGCGGCACATGTACGGCTGCCTCGACTGCCGCGCGTGCGAGACGGCCTGCCCATCCGGCGTGGAGTTCGGCAAGCTGATGGAAGGCGCGCGGTCGCAGATCGAGGCCGCGCGGCCACGCTCGCGCGCGGAACGGCTGATCCGCACGATCGCGTTCCGCTTCCTCCTGCCACGGCCGGCCGTCCTCGGCACGTTCGCGCATTTCTCCGTGCTGTCGAAGCGGCTGGGCGTCGCGTCGGCGCTGCGCGCCATCGGCGGTCGCGTCACCATCGCGCGGCGTCTCGCGGCCCTGCTCGAGCTCGTCCCCGCACGCGCCTCGTCGCGTGCGCTGCCTCCGATCTATCCGGCCCGCGGCGAGCGGCGCGGTACGGTCGCGCTCTTCACCGGCTGCGTCATGCGCGCGGCCTTCGCCGACACGAACGCGGCGACGGCGCGCGTGCTCGCGCGAAATGGCTTCGAGGTGGTCGTGCCACCGGCGCAGACCTGCTGCGGGGCGCTGCACGCGCACGCGGGCGAGCGCACCGGCGCCCGAGCGCTCGCCCGTCGCAACATCGCCTCGCTCGAGAAGCTCGACGTGGACGCGTTCGTCGTGAACGCCGCGGGCTGCGGCGCCGCGCTCAAGGAGTACGGATGGCTCTTGAAGGACGATCCCGCGTGGTCTGAGCGCGCCGCGGCCTTCGCAACGCGGGTGAAGGACGCGGGCGAGTTCCTCGCCGACGCGGGACTCAGCGCGGCACCCGGGCCGGTGCGTGCCCGCGTCGCGTACGACGATCCCTGCCATCTCCTTCACGGCCAGCGGATCCGCGAGCAGCCGCGCGCGCTCCTCGAGGCGATACCCGACCTCACCGTGATGCCGCTCCAGGAGGCGGATTGGTGCTGCGGAAGCGCTGGCACGTACAACGTGACGCAGCCCGATCTCTCGGCCAAGCTGCTCGAGCGGAAGGTCGGCAACATCACGAGCAGCGGCGCCGAGCTCCTCGTCACCGCGAACCCGGGTTGCCAGATGCAGATCGCGGCCGGGCTGCGCGCGGCGCGCGCGCCGGTCAAGGTCGTCCATCTCATGGACCTCCTCGACCGCGCGTACGCGCAGCGCGACGGCGATACTGGCGCGGGATGAGAGGCGAAGAGCTCCTCGCGGGCGCGATCTTCCTCGGCATCTATGCACTGATCGTGACGGAGAAGATCCACCGCACGCTCGCCGCGCTCCTCGGAGCCTCGCTGGTGATCCTGCTGAGGCTTGTCGACCAGCGCGAGGCCTTCGCGTCCATCGACTTCAATGTGATCTTCCTGCTCGCGGGCATGATGATCATCGCGAACGTGATGGCGAAGACCGGCATCTTCCAGTGGATCGCCGTCGAGGCGGTCCGCCGCGCGGAGGGTCAGCCGTACCGGCTCCTCCTGATCACGAGCGTCGTCACGGCGGTCGCCAGCGCGTTCCTCGACAACGTGACGACGGTCGTGCTCCTCACGCCGATCACCTTCTTCGTCGCACAGCGGCTGGGGACGTCGCCGGTCCCGTTTCTCGTCTCGCAGGTGCTGGCCTCGAACATCGGTGGCACCGCGACGCTCATCGGCGACCCGCCGAACATCATCATCGGCAGCCAGATGGGGAAGGACTTCAACGATTTCCTCCTGAACCTGGCGCCCGCTGCGATCGCCGCCCTCATCGTGTATCTCGTCATGGCGCGCTGGCTATTCCGCGACGAGCTGCGTGCGGCCACGAGCGCGCTCGAGGCGGAGGACATCGAGCGCCTCGTCGACGAGGAGCGCAAGATCACCAACGTGCCGCTCATGCGGATCTCGCTCGGCGTCATGGCGTTCACGATCCTGGGGTTCCTGCTCAGCCGGCCGCTCGGACTGGAAGGCGCGACCATCGCGCTCACCGGAGCGGTGGTCCTCATGATCGCCGCGCGCGAGGACGTCCACGAGATCTTCAACACCATCGAATGGCCGACGCTCTTCTTCTTCATCGGCCTCTTCATCATCGTCGGCGCCGTCGTGAAGACCGGGATCATCTCCGACCTCGCGACCAGCGTCCTCGCCTGGACCGGCGGGCGCACAGACGTCGCGGCCCTCGCGGTGCTGTGGATGAGCGGGATCATCTCCGCGATCGTCGACAACATCCCGTATACCGTGACGATGGTGCCCCTCATCCAGGAGCTCGGGCAATCGGTCGATCGGGAGCCGCTGATCTGGGCGCTCGCGCTGGGCGCCAACCTCGGCGGTAACGCGACGATCGTCGGCGCGTCCGCGAACGTCGTCGTCGCGAGCATGAGCGAGGCGCGCGGGTATCCGATCACGTTCGTCCAGTACCTCCGGTACGGGGTTCCCGCGACGCTCGCCACGCTCGTCGTCGCGACGATCGACATCTGGATCCGCTACCTGGTGCTCTCATGACCGCGTCGAAGACGGAGTTCCGCCGCAAGCTCGACCGCGCGCTCGATTCGGACCGCCTGCGCGTCGCACTCCACCGCGCGCTTCCGGCGCTCGGCCTGCGGCGCGCCGACCGCATGCGCGAGGTCGACTGGCCGGGCCTGCGCGCCGACCTCACCAAGCGCAAGAGGCGCGCGATCGACGACATGCCGGCGCTCATCGAACGCTTCACGCGCGAGGCGGAGGCGGTCGGCGCGAAGGTCTACCGCGCCGTGGACGCGGAAGAGGCGCGACGCGTGGTGACCGCGATCTGCCGAGCGAAGAAGGCGAAGCTCGTCGTGAAGTCGAAGTCGATGGCCACCGAGGAGATCCAGCTCAACGAGCACCTCGCGGCGAACGGCGTCACGGCGATCGAGACCGATCTCGGTGAATGGATCATCCAGCTCGCGGGCGAGCGACCGTCGCATCTCATCGCGCCGGCGATCCACAAGACGCGGGAGGAGATCGCCGCGCTGTTCTCGAAGGTCGTCGGACATCCGGTGAGCGACGATCCGGCAGCGCTCGTCGCGGTCGCGCGCAACGAGCTCCGCGCCTCGTTCCTCAAGGCCGACATCGGCATCACCGGCGGGAACATCCTCATCGCGGACACCGGCACGCTCGTGCTCGTCACGAACGAGGGCAATGCCGATCTCGCGACGAGCCTTCCCGCCGTGCATATCGCCGTCGTCGGCGTGGAGAAGGTCGTCCCATCGCTGGACGACGCCGCCGCGGTGCTGAAGCTCCTCGCGCGCAGCGCGACCGGCCAGAAGATCAGCACCTACACGCAGTTCATCACCGGGCCGTCGCGGTCCGCGGACATCGAGCTGAAGACGCAGATCGGCGTGCATGGCCCCAAGGAGCTGCACTTCGTCCTCATCGACAACGGCCGCACCGCGATGCGCGAGGACCCGGCGTTCCGAGAGGCGCTGCGCTGCATCAAGTGCGGCGCCTGCAGCAACGTCTGTCCGACCTACCAGGTCGTCGGCGGGCACGTCTTCGGACACATCTACACCGGCCCGATCGGTCTGGTCGTGTCGCCCTTCCACCATGGCCTCGACAGCGTCGCGTACGAGCAGCAGATGTGCGTCGGCTGCAACGCGTGCGACACGGTCTGCCCGGTCGGCATCCCGATCGCCTCGCTCATCACCGACGTGCGCGCTCTCGCGGTCCAGCGCACCGGGCTGTCGTGGCCGAAGCGCATCGCGCT
>JBKPCZ010000181.1:0-5570 GCA_046727665.1 Chloroflexota bacterium | reverse complement strand
CGTCGATTCGGCGCAGCTGTCCGTACAGACCGCGCAGACGAACCTGGACTACGCGACGCTGCGCGCGCCGAGCGCCGGTGTCATCCAGGCGATCAACGGGACCGTGGGCGAGCCGGCATCAACGAGCACGACGACCCCGGTCGTCCTGCTCGCGAACACCGGCACCGTGCAGCTGCACGGCACCGTCGGGGAGTCGGACGTTTCGAAGCTGAAGCTGGGGCTCGTGGCGAACGTCACGGTCGACGCGCTCGGCGCCGCGATCAAGATGACCGGCAAGGTCACCGGTCTCGACCCCGTCGCCACGATCCAGCAAGGCGTGCCGGTGTACGGCGTCGACGTCACGATCGACGTCCCGAACCCGTCGATCAAGCCGGGTATGAGCGGCACCGCGAACGTCATCCTGGTGAGCCGTCAGGACGTGCTCACCGTCCCGAATCTCGCGATCAAGACGCAGGGGACGCGTCGCTACGTGCAGGTGCTGAAGGACGGTCAGCCGGTCGACGTCGACGCGACGTTCGGCATCACCAACGACACGCTCACCGAGGTCACCGGCGGCGGTCTGAAGGAAGGCGACCTCGTCATCCTGCCCCAGCCACGCGCCGGCGCGACGACGGCGCCGAACCGTGGCGGCCAGTTCCCCGGTGGCGGCGTACAACAGCAGGGACCCGGACAGGGGATCGTGATCAAGTGACGGTCGTCGACCGGGCTTCGGCGCCCTACCGCCACGGCCCGGCGCCGGCCACCGCGCCGGTGGTGCGCGTGCGCGGCGTCACCAAGACGTACCGCATCGGCAAGGAGATCCAGGTCCTGGCCCTGGCGGGTGTGGACCTCGACATCCGCGCCGGTGAGTTCGTCGCGATCATGGGACCTTCGGGATCCGGCAAGTCGACGCTCATGAACGTCCTCGGCTGCCTCGACGTCGCGGACGGCGGCACCTACGAGCTGGCCGGCGAGAACGTCGGCAAGCTCAGCGACGATCAGCTCGCCGCGATCCGCAACAAGCACATCGGGTTCGTGTTCCAGACGTTCAATCTCCTCTCACGCCTGAACGCGGTCGAGAACGTCGAGCTGCCGCTCGTCTACGGTGGCGACCGCCACGACCGCCGCGCGCGAGCGCTCGCGGCGCTCGGACAGGTCGGCCTGTCGGACCGCGTGCACCATCGGCCCAGCGAGCTGTCCGGCGGGCAGCAGCAACGCGTCGCGATCGCGCGGGCGCTGCTCACCGATCCGTCGATGATCCTCGCCGACGAGCCGACCGGGAACCTGGACTCGCGCTCGAGCGCGGAGATCCTTGCGATCTTCCAGCGGCTGAACGAGCTGGGGAAGACTGTCGTCATGGTCACGCACGAGCCCGACGTCGCCGCCCACTGCAAGCGCATCGTGCGCATGCGCGACGGCGTCGTCGCGCACGACGACCTCGTGCTCGAGCCGCGCCGGGCCGAGGATGAGATCGCCGCCGGGATCGGAGCGGCGGAATGAAGCTGTACGACTCGTTCCGCTCGGCGTTGCAGTCGCTCGTGGTGAACAAGCTGCGCTCGGCTCTCACGATGCTCGGCGTCATCATCGGCGTCGCGTCGGTGATCGCGATGGTCGCCGTCGGCAACGGCGCGTCTCAGCAGGTGCAGAACACCATCCTGTCGCTCGGGTCGAACCTCATCACCGTGAGCCCCGGCAATCTCACCGAGGCGAGCCTTCGCGGCGCCGGCGCTCAGTCGCAGAACCTCACGCTCGACGACATGCGCTCGATCCAGAACCAGCTCGGTCCCACGATCGCCGCGATCCACGCCGAGCAGGGCGCGGGCCGCTGGCAGGTCACCGCCGCGGGGCAGAACTGGAACACGAACGTGAACGGGGTGACCGAGCAGTACCCGATCGTTCGCGACTGGAACATGCAGAGCGGGGACTTCTTCACCGAGTCCGACCTCACCATCAACGCCCAGGTCGCGGTGATCGGCTCGACCACCGCGACGAACCTCTTCGGCGAAGGCGACGCGGTCGGCCAGACGCTGCAGCTGCGCCAGGTGTTCGGCGGCGGCGGGCAGGGTCAGGGACAGCAGCGCGCGCGCATCGTGAACTTCAAGATCGTCGGCGTGCTCGAGTCGAAAGGGAGCACGTTCGGCTTCAGCCGGGACGATCAGATCCTGGTGCCGCTCACGACCGCGCAGCGCGTGCTGACCGGGCGACTCAACGTCGTGAACACGATCGTGGTCAAAGCGACCTCGAGCGACACGATGGGCGAGACGACCGCGGACGTCACGAACGTGCTGCTGCAGCGGCACAAGATCACCGATCCGGCATCGCCGGACTTCACCGTCACGAATCAGAATGACACGCTGTCCGCGCTCGGCGCCGTGACGGCGTCGTTCACGCTCCTGCTCGGCGCGATCGGCGGCATCTCGCTGCTGGTCGGCGGGATCGGGATCATGAACATCATGCTCGTGTCGGTGAACGAGCGGACGCGCGAGATCGGCATCCGGAAGGCGGTCGGCGCGCGGCGGCGCGACATCATGATCCAGTTCCTCATCGAGTCGATCGCGCTCACGGGCATCGGCGGCATCCTCGGCATCCTCCTGGGCTGGGCGATCACCGTCGCGGTCTCGCTCATCCCGCAGGCCAGCGGTCTGATCCTCCTCATCACCGCAGGCACCGTGATCATCGCGGTCGGCGTCTCCATCGCGATCGGCGTCGTGTTCGGCCTCTATCCCGCGATGCGCGCCGCGCGGCTGCACCCCATCCAGGCACTCCGGTACGAATAAGAAGGGAATGACCACATGAAGCCAGCACAGATCGCCATCGGCGCCGTCATCGCCATCGCGCTTGCGGGAGGTGGATTCGCGGCAGGCTTGACCGTCGGCAGAGGCAGCGCCAATGAAGCCGCCGCGTCGGCGTCGCCGTCCGGCGCGGCCGGACGTGGCACGAACATCACCGGTCGCCTCGGTCAGGGCGGTGCGCAGGGCGGGACCGGCGCGCTCGGCGGCCAGGCCGTCACGGGTCGGATCCTCTCCGTGAACGATGGATCGATCACGGTCGAGGTGCGCCAGCCCGGGGCGCAGGGCGCGTCGCCGACGGTGACGTCGCAGATCGTGCTCGTCGGCAGCTCGACACGGATCGTGAAGACGGTCGAGACCGACATCAAGCTCACCGACCTCAAGGCGAACGACCAGGTCACGATCGTCGGCTCGACGGACGCGAGCGGGAACGTCTCGGCGACGGCGATCGTCGCCGGCGGGAACGCGTTGCAGGGCCTCTTCGGTGGCGGCCCAGGCGGCGCTGGTCGCGGCGCGACTCCGAGCCCAAGCCCGACCGCGAAGCCTTAGATCACATGGTTTCGGGCGCGCTGACTCCGAGGAGCGCGAGCGTCTGACGCAGCGTGACCTGCACCGCGCGCACCAAGCGAAGCCGCGCCTTCGAGACCGCGGCGTCGTCGCTCACCACTCGGTGGTCGCGGTAGAAGCCATGGAACGCGCCGGCGAGCTCGAGCGCATAACCGGTCAGAAGGTGCACGCCGCGGTGGTCGAGGATGTCGACGAGGAGCTCGGGTAGGCGCAGGCAGAGCTTGATGAGCGACAGCTCGCCGGGCGACGTCAGCACCGAGAGGTCGGCGTCGTCCGGCGTGATGCCGCGCTCGGCGGCGGTGCGGAAGATGCTCGCGATCCGGGCGTGCGCGTACTGCACGTAGTAGACGGGGTTGTCGTTCGACTGCTGCACCGCAAGCTCGAAGTCGAAATCGAGCTGGCTGTCGGCGCCGCGCTGGAGTAACAGGAAGCGCGCCGCGTCCGCGCCGACCGCGTCGAGCACGTCCTCGAGCAGTAGGTAGAGGCCGGTTCGCTTTCCCATCTTCTGCAGGACACCCTCGTGCAGGAAGCGCACGTACTGGTAGAGCACGACGCTCCAGCGATCCTCGGTGATGCCCAGCGCCGGCAGCGCGATCTTCATCTGCAGCAGGTGGTAGTGCGTGTTGGCGCCCCACACGTTCAGCTTGAGATCGATCCCCCGCTCCTCGAGGCACAGCCGGTGATACGCGATGTCCGTCCCGAGGTAGGTCGGATCGCCGTTGGAGCGGATCACGACCCAGCCCTCTTCCCCCTCGCGGTCGAGCGCGCGCGCCTCGGGCGTTTCGAACCACACCGCGCCGTCGCGGTCGACGAGACAGCCGCGGCTCCTTAGCTCGTCCATCGTCTTCTTGAAGTAGCTGGACTCGAGGAACGACGACTGCTTGAACCAGGTGTCGAAGGTGATGCCGAACTTCTTCGTGACGCGCTGCGCGTCGGCGACGACCCAATCGATGGCCATCGGGGCGAACACGCGTCCCTGCTCCTCGATGGTCAGCGGGCGGTAGACGTCTCCGTGCGTGTCCTTGATCTGCGCGGCGATGTCCTTCACGTAATCGCCGGGGTACGCGTCCTGCGGCACCGGGGTGTCCTCGCCGAAGAGCTGGCGGTAACGGATGGCGACGGACTCGCCGAAGCGTTTCACCTGCGTGCCGCCGTCCTCGACGTAGTACTCGCGCTGCACCTCGGCGCCGGCGAACTGCAGCACCGACGCGAGCACGTCGCCGAGCGGACCGCCGCGCGCGTTCGCGAGCGTGAGCGGACCGGTCGGATTCGCCGACACGAATTCGACCTGGACGCGCTTTCCCTGCAGCGTCGACGAGCGCCCGTAGTCGGCTCCGTCGGCGATGATCGCGTCGACCTGCCCGCGCAGCCACGCTTCGTCGAGGCGGACGTTCACGAACCCGCCACCCGCGACCTCGGCCGAGGCCAGCGGCACACGGAGCTCCAGCTGATCCTTGATCGCGGTCGCGATGTCGCGCGGCGACTTGCGCAGCGCCCGCGCGAGCCGCATGCCGATGCTCGTCGCGTAATCGCCGTGGGCCGGATTCCCAGGTACCTCGACATCGATCGGCTCGCCCTCGAAGCCCTGCCACCCGTGCTCGCGCGCGGCGCGCGCGAGCGCGTCGGAGAATGCCGCGGCCACCAGATCGCGAGCGGGAGTGGTCACGCGGCGGAGTCTGGCGCAGGCATGACGACCGCGCCAACGTCGCCGCTCGGTACGTGCTGTCGGAAGAACAACAGGATGAGCAGCGCGGCCGCGGCGTAGAAGATGACGAGCGTCAGGAGATTCACCGTGTAGCCACCGGGGCCGACCGCCCCGCGGATCGCGCCGGAGATCACGGCGCCCGAGCCGGAGCCGGCGTTCCACGCGAGCGCGGCGATCGCGTTCACCCCGGCGCGCTCGCGCGGTGTGAACGACGAGAACGTGATGGCGTTCCACGTCGCGCTCGATCCGTACATGAGCCACGCGCGGAGTGCGCGCGCGGCGACGGCGATCGACAGGTCCGACGCGAACGCCGCGACGATCGCGAACGGCAGCGAGCCGACGACCACGCCAACGACCGACGGGACCGCGCCGAAACGCCGTGCGAGGAACCGGCCGTGCGCAAGCGCGCCCAGGCTGCCCGCGACCGCGATGACGCCGAGGAGCACGCCGAGCGCCGCGAACGGCACGCCGAAGCGCTCGGCGAAGAAGAGGTTCGCGAACGGGAGGAAGCTGCCGGCGCCGAGACCGAA
>JBKPCZ010000180.1:0-3304 GCA_046727665.1 Chloroflexota bacterium | reverse complement strand
TGCGACGTGCTGCGGCAGGCGGAGCTCCCGCCAGGTGTGGTGAACATCGTGACCGGTGACGGACGGACCGGCGCCGAGATCGTGTCGCATCCCGGCGTCGACAAGATCGCTTTCACCGGCTCGACCGAGGTGGGGAAGGCGTTCCAGCGCACGCTCGCCGGCACGGGCAAGCGTCTCACGCTCGAGCTCGGCGGAAAAGCCGCGAACATCATCTTCGACGACGCGCCGCTCGACCAGGCCGTCGAGGGGATCATCAACGGCATCTACTTCAATCAGGGTCATGTGTGCTGCGCTGGTTCGCGCCTGTTCGTGCAGGAATCCATCTACGAAGCGACGATCGCGAAGCTGAAGCGTCGCATGCGCACGCTGCGCGTCGGCGATCCGCTCGACAAGAACACCGATGTCGGCGCGATCAACTCCAAGCAGCAGCTCGAGAAGATCGCATCGCTGGTGCAGTCCGGCGTCGACGAGGGCGCGGAGCTCTACCAGCCGCCCTGCAAGCTGCCGGAGCGCGGCTATTGGTTCGTGCCGACGGTCTTCACCAACGTCGCGCAGTCGTACCGCATCGCGCAGGAGGAGATCTTCGGGCCGGTCCTCTCCGTGCTGACGTTCCGCACGCCGGAGGAGGCGATCGAGAAGGCGAACAACACGCCGTACGGGCTCTCGGCCGGGGTGTGGACCGAGAAGGGCTCGCGTATCCTGGCGATGGCCCAGCGGCTTCGCGCCGGCGTCGTCTGGGCGAACACCTACAACCGGTTTGATCCCGCGTCGCCCTTCGGCGGGTACAAGGAGTCCGGCTTCGGACGCGAGGGCGGGCGGCACGGCCTCGAGGCCTACGTCGCGTTGGACGAGACATGACCCGCCTCGCGGTGCAGAAGACCTACAAGCTGTTCATCGGCGGCGCGTTCCCGCGCTCCGAATCGGGCCGCACGCTCGTCGCCGAGGGCGCGAACATCGCGCGCGCGTCGCGGAAGGATCTCCGCGACGCGGTCCGGATCGCGCGCCAGGCCGGCGTGGGTTGGGCGAAGGCGACGGCATACAACCGCGGCCAGGTCGTGTATCGCATCGCCGAGATGATGGAGACGCGGCGGCGCGAGCTCGCGGCGCTCGCCTCGAGCGCCGGTGAGGTCGACCGCGCGATCGACCGCGTCGTCTGGTATGCGGGCTGGGCCGACAAGCTAGCGCAGGTCGTCGGCAGCGCGAATCCGGTCGCGGGGCCGTACTTCAACTTCACGGTCCCCGAGCCGACCGGCGTTACCGGCATCCTCGCCCCGGAGCCGCCGCTCCTCGGGCTCGTGTCGCGTCTCGCGCCGGTCATCGTCGGCGGGAATACCGCGGTCGTCATCGCGTCGGAGAAGCATCCTCTGGTCGCGATCGAGCTCGCCGAGTGCCTCGCCACCGCCGATGTCCCGCCGGGCGTCGTGAACATCCTCACCGGGCTGCGCAAAGAGCTCGCGCCGTGGCTCGCATCGCACATGGACGTGAGTGCCCTCGATCTGACCGGCGGCGACGGCGACTTGGCGGAGCTCGAGCGTCTCGGCGCGGAGAACGTGAAGCGCGTCGTACGCGGGAAAGCGGACAGCCAGAGCCCCTACGACATCGCCGCGTTCCTCGAGCTGAAGACTGTCTGGCATCCCATCGGGATGTAAGGAGCCTGGTCAGGCGGCCTTGTTCTGGATCACGCTCTGCCGACTCGACAAGGGGATGAGGCCGACCAGATTCGACCACGTCGTGATCGTTTCCCATCCGCCGACGGCGTTAGGTCGCTCGAGTCGTGCGCGCACGACTGCACCAAAGAGGTACGACTCGACGATCCGGTAGTTGCCCGTGATCAATCCGAGGACGGCGTCAACGAACCCCTCGAAGACGTCTTGTCGACCTACCGGGAACCACTCAAGCCAGAGGTGCCCCGCGCCGAGGTGAAGCTCGTCGCGATTCTGAGGGCTCAGCGACATCGGGAACGCGACCCCCGGCTGTACGGGTATCCGGGCTTCTGCGTCGACGCGCGACGCCTCCTTCCGTACGTCAACCCGCATGTTCGGGAACTTGGACCGGATCTGGTCGATCGCGGAGTCGAAGCGTTCCACCTCCAGACGCCGTCGATCGGGGGTCACGGCTGTTCGGTCGGGTCGCTTTCAGCGATCACATAGGCGCGAACAGGAAAGGTCGCGCCACCCACCCAGGCGATCGGCACCGCATGCAGCCGTCCGCCGGCTGCCGGGATCGCGTCGAGACCCGTCATGTGCTCGCAGACTGGGATCCCCGCGCCGAGCAGCTTCGAATGCGCCGGACGGGACAGATCGGCGACGTCGTCGATGTTCAGCGAGTCAATGCCCACGAACGACGGCTTCTCCCGAACGAGGAGGTCGGCGCTCGCGGCGGTGAGGAACGGGTGCTCGGTGAAGTACGCCTCCGTGCCCCAGTGGCGCGAGAAACCCGTGTGCACGAGCACCGCGTGGTCGGTGAGCGCGACGCCGCGAAAGAGGTCCGGCCCGATGGCGCGTCCCGCGCCCGTCGCGTCGACGATGACGACCGGTACGTGAGCGACTTGCTCGAGCGGAAGGTCGGCGAGGTCGATGCCGCTCGGATAGCGGTGATGCGGCGAGTCGACGTACGTCCCGGTATTGCCGCACAGATGCAGCGAGGCGATGAGGAACTCCGCCTTGCCGCCGTAGCGCTCGCGCGACGACTCATAGTCGACGATCACGTCGACGGTCGGCTCGGGCAGTCCCGGATAGGTCTTCATGCCCGCCTCGATACGGTGGCTGACCTCGACGATCCGCATCGCGCACCTCCCCGGCCGCGGTGTTGTATGGACCGACGGCGGTGGTACCGTACCGCCACTAGCAGGGGGAGGTCGTGTCATGGCGCATCGACTGAATGTCATCGGAGCCGCGATCCTCACTCTGGCGACCGTGCTCACAGCGTGCGCGCCGACGACGACCACGCCGGGGGCGTCGCCGACCGGTCAGGCCGGACCGAAGAAGGGTGGCACGCTCATCCTCGCCCGCGCCGGTGAGGTCACGAACCTCGACCCGCACAAGGTCCCCGCGTTCACCTCGATCCGCGTCTTCGAGCTCATCTACAGCTATCTCATGCGGCTGGATGAGAATCTCGGCGTCCAGCCGGAGCTCGCGGCCTCGATGCCGACGACCTCCTCCGACGGGAAGACCGTGACGGTCAAGCTGCGCACCGGCGTGAAGTTCCACAATGGCGATCCGCTCACGAGCGCCGACGTGAAGTACACCTTCGACCGGATCATCGATCCGAAGAACGCGTCGGTCGCGCGCTCGTTCTTCGGCGA
>JBKPCZ010000179.1:0-6465 GCA_046727665.1 Chloroflexota bacterium | reverse complement strand
GCGCGTCGGTCTCTGGACCCTGGTGACGGGCGGCATCGCCCTCTCGCTCGCGGCGATGTCGTTCCTCGGGGCGGTGCCCTCAGTGCCGACCGTTGCGCTGGTCCTCGCGGTCGCGCTCGTCCCCGCGCTCGCGCAGCCGCTTTTATCCGCGCACCTCAACGATCTGATCCCAAGCGCGCAGCGCGCGACGATCATCTCGCTGAGCGCGCTCCTCTTCGAGCTCGGTCTCGCGGTCGCCATGCCGTTGCTTCTCGGTCTCGCTGACGCGTTCGGCGCCCCGGCGACGATGGGTATCTCGGCCGCGGCCTACGCGCTGACGGTCATTCCCTTCGCGATCCTGTGGCGCGTCGCGGAGTCATCACGCTCCGTGCTCACGCGCCGCTCAGGAACCGGCTGACCTGGCTCGCGACGCCTTCGACGTCCTCGAACCAGGGCTCATGGCCGCCGCCCGCGACGACATGGAGTTCGCCGTGCGGCAGCACACGCGCGACTCTTCTCGCCAAGTCGACCGGCGCGGTCCCGTCGGCGGTGCCGTACACGTAGAGCGTCGGCTGCATCAGGCGGCCGAGCTCGGATTCCGCGAACACGACACCGCGGCGCCAGCCCGGTCGCGCCCAGTTCACAATGCCGCCGCGAAGCATCGCGCGCTCGCTGCGCATGGCGTCCGTCTCGCGGGACGCGGCCACGCGCCAGGTGATGAATTCTTCGGGGATGCGTCCGTCGGCCAGGCTTGCGGCATGACCGCTCTGACGCAGGATCGACCGCAGCGCCTGCGTGCCGGTCCGACGGATCATCAGGGCGCCGAGCGGCGAGGCGATCGCGCGCAGCACCGTCGGCACGTGCATGTCCGCAAGCAGCGGGCCCGAGCCCATGAGGACGAGACGACCGGCTCGCGATGGATAGGACGCGGCGAGGCGCAGCGCCCAGAGCGTCCCGATGGAGCCGCCGATCACGTGCGCGCGATCGAGGCGAAGCCCGTCAAGCACACCGGCGAGTACGTCGGCGGTGATGGACTTGTATGGATATCTCGCATAGTCGAGCGTGGAGCTGAGGCCCCAACCCGGCCGATCCAGCACCAGGCAGCGGTAGCCGCGCAGCTCGCGGACCAGCGGTGCCCAGGCCGCCGGACCGATGAGGCCGTGCACGAAGAGGACGGGCTCGCCGAAGCCGACCTCGAGCACGCGGAGGCGTAGCCGCGGCGACGCGATGTCGACGAAGCGTTCCGACGGTGTGAGGCCGTAATACGCCCAGAGCGCACGCTCCGCTCGGCGGTAGCGGTCGACGGCAGTCGCAGGGATGTCGATCGTGACGGCGTGACTATCCATCGCTATGCGCTCCCGGCGACGACGTCCGCGGCGCGCGAATGGCTTTCCGCCGCGGTGCGTGTGATCTGGCGCGCGATGTAGGCGGCATCCCTCGCCACGCCCCAGCCGAGCAGTCCCGATGTGAACCCGTACTGGAACTTCCGGCCGACGAAGTACAGACCCGGAGCGTCCGGTACGACACCGCGCACCTGCCGGGGCTCGCCGTCCTCGCCGAATATCGGCAGATCGATCCATCCCAGGCCCGTGCGGAAACCCGTGCACCAGACCACATTCGCGACGTCGAGGACGCGTCCGTCGTCCAGGAGCGGCGACCCGTGCCGAACGCCGACCGTCCGCTCGACGAACTCGACGCCGGCGGCGAGAAGCTGCTCGCGCCGGATGCGCTCGACCGGAACGCTCGTCTTCATCAGCTTGTGCAGGACCTTGCGACCGATCGGCGTGTCGATCGTGAGCAGGTGCATCACGATCGGGATGATCGCCAGCGTGAGCAGCGGATGGCGTGAGGGGCCGATCGGGGCACGGCGGAAGCGACCCGAAAGCATCGTCGGACGCGTCTGCGCTAGCTCGAGCCCGATCTCGACGCCCGAATTCCCCACACCGACCACCAGCGCTGGACCCGGCTGCAGCTGCGACGGTCGGCGGTACTCCTTTGAGTGCAGCTGCACGATCCCCGGGTCGAGCTCGGCCGCGAACGGCGGGATCTTCGGCGTATGGTCGTACCCGGTCGCGACGACGACATCGTCCGCAGAGATCCGGTGCCCGTCGGACGTGTCGACGACGAAGTGCCCGCCGTCGCGCGACAGCCGAGTGACGCTCACGCCTGTCCGGACCGGAAGCTTGAATCGTTCCGCATACGCCTCGAGGTAATCGGCGACCTCATCCTTCGTCGGGAATGACCAGCGCGGCCCCGGGATCGGCCAGCCGTCGAGGCCACTGATCCACGCCTGCGTGAAGACGCGCAGCGAGTCCCAGCGCATGCGCCACGAATCCCCGACGCGGGCATGGGCCTCGAGAATGACGAACGGCCGACCGGCGCGCGCCAAGTTGTAACCCACGGCAAGGCCGGCCTGACCTCCTCCGATGACCACGGTCCCGGTCCGTTCGATGTCGGCGAAACCTTTCACGGCGTTCACCTCGTCTTTCCGCGACCGTCGCGGTCGCGAGGCGGAGCATCGTGGTGGGACGTGCTCGCACGCATCGGACGGAGTCACCATTTCGAGCCACGGTGCGCGTGGGTAGATCTATGTAGGAGCTACACCAGCCCGTGCTCGTAGGCGTACGCGGTCGCCGCGGCGCGCGACGCGACCGACAGCTTGTCGAAGATGTTGCTGACGTGCCGAGCCACGGTCTTCTCGCTGATCACGAGCTCGGCGGCGATCGCTCGATTCGTCATCCCGGTCGCCACCAGTCTCAGAACCTCCACCTCGCGCACGGTCAGACCACCGATGAGCTTCCCAGCTGCCCGCGAAAGCTCCTTGACGCGCGCGATGTCCGGCGCGGCCCCGAGCTCGAAGAAGACGGCGCGCGCCGCATCGAATTCCATCTCGGCCCCGTCGTCGTCTCCGAGCGCGCGATACGCCAGACCGACGAGGACGCGCACGCGCGCGGCTTCATATGGAGCTTCCACCTCGCGCCACGCGGACCACGACCGTCGCAGGCTCGGCAGAGCCGCGCGCGGATCACGTTCGCCGAGCAGCACCGCGCCCATCGCCTGGGTCGAGATCGCGTCGAGGAACGGCGCGCTGCGCTCCGCAGCGATGGTCGCGAGCTCGCCGGCCGCAACGCGTGCCGCCGCGACGTCATCCGCTGCGAGCAGCGTGTCCACGTAGGCGACGAGCAACGCGGCGCGGTTCGCGCGATCCTGAGTCTCGTCGAGCGCGCGGCGCAGCGCCGCTCGAGCCGCGTCGATCTGCCCGTGTGCCAGTCGGAGCAGCGCAAGTCCGGGGTGCGGCGTGTGTCCCAGCCGGCTGGCCTCGCGGTACAGCTCCTCGGCACTCGCGAGGTCGCCGCGCAGACGTTGCAGCTCGGCCCGCTGGTAGAACGCCGCCCCAGTCGCCGGATGGCCAGGCGTCGCCGAGAGCTGTTCACAGGCGCGGACGGTCTCCTCCATGGCGTCCGGCCATGCGCCATGCAGCTGCATGAGCTCGGCGCGATACACCATGCACTGGCCGCGGAACGGCACGAGATCGGGTTGCGACTCGCACCAACGGCTGAGGACGGCGGTCCAGTCCTGCGCGCGTCGGAGCTCGAAGATCCCCTTGAGCGCTCCGATCGCGCCGCAGTAGATACCGCCGACCATGCCGGCGGGTAGTTCACCGGAGCCGAGTGCGACCATGGTCTCGTCGAGCAGCGCCAGGCCATCGGACGTGCGGCCGGAGCCAAGCAGCGCGTGACCGAGTCCGTACTGGGCGATGACCTGAAGCTCTCTGTCGTGGAAGCGCGCGCCGATCTCCGCCGCCTTGCCGAACGTCGCATAGGCGGCGCCGAAGTCGGCCTCGTCGAGCGCGCGAAAGGCGGGTGCGAGCAGGAGATACCCGCGCTCGGCGCAGTCGACGCCGGCCTCATCGAGGATCCGCGACGCGCGGGCGAGCCAGCCGAATGCCTGCGTCGCCTGTCCCGTCGAGATGTGCTGGTACGCGACGTAATAGGCACAGCGTGCTGCGCGCGGCGCATCGCCGGCACGGAGCGCTTCTTGATGCGCACGCGCCCAAAGTTCCGCGCTCTCGGGAGTCTTGGCGATGAGGTACGCCGCGAGCGCGGCCCGCTCGAGGTCCTCCTGCGCGAGCGGTCGCTCCTGGTCGGCCTGCGAGAGCTGGGCGAACGCGTCCGCCCACGCGAGCCGAGCGAAGGATGCTCGGCCGCGGTCGAGCGCGTCACTGGTCGTTGGCTTGGATGCCACCTTCTTGCTCGCCGGCTGACTCTAAAGCCGGCCCGCTACGGAGTGCATCCGAGGAAACCCCGGCCGATGAACGGCCGGGGTTTCGGTCGCTACAGGTTGACCTGCTCGCGCTCCGGCATCTTCTCGGTCATCTGCGCCTGCTTCGACTCCTCCATGCGCGCTCCGAGATCCTCGAGCTCCTGTTTGGAGAGCGATTTCCGCACCTGCGTGAACATCGGGCCCTCTTCCTCCTCGATGTGGTGCTCGACGTTCTCCTTCGCCACCTTGAACTTCGCACTCCAGTGCTCGTCGTCGAAGGGGGTGTCCTTGATCTGCTCGACGATGTCGTCGACAAGGTGATGCTCCTCGAGCGCCTCGAGCACGATGTCCTTCAACTTCTCGTGCTGGTGCAGCGCCGGATAGAAGATCTCCTCCTCGATGTTCTCGTGGATCGTCAGCTCCTTGAGGAGCGTGGTCCACTTCTCCTCGCGCGTCTTCACCCCACGCTCGGTCGTCTGCTCGAGCTCGTCCATGAGCTCCTTCGCCTTGTCGTGATCAGCCTTCAGCAGCGCGATCGCATCCATGGCGCACTCCTTTTCTATTCAGCAGGCGCCACAGCAGGGGTCATGCCGGGGAAACGCCCTTCCTTAGCTCGCTCTTAGCGAACTTTCATCCTTTCTTCAGCCACGAGGCGCAGGATGTAGCCAATGCGCAAGCTCCTCATCGGCCTCGCGATCGTGCTCGCAAGCTGCGCGGGGCCGACGGACCTCGGTCGGATCTTCCAGCAGCCGCCCGCTGCGACACCCGCCACCGCTACAGCGGACGTGACCGCCGATGCGGTCAAGCAGGCCATCCAGCGCGCCAACGAGGCGCAGCAGAAGGCCTTCGCGACGGGCGACATGTCCGTTATGCGCGACACGGCGACCGCGGCTTACTACGACGAGCTCAGGCAGATCAACACCGATCTCGCACGCGGCGGGGTCGTCGGGTTCAGCTTGGTGCGGATCGAATGGGGCGACGTCACGGTCACCGGCACGACCGCCGCTGCCACGGCGTATGAGACCTGGCGCACGAGCTACAGCGACGGATCCCAGGATCAGCGCACCGATCGCAACGACTACACGCTCGTGCTCGAGAGCGGCGCCTGGAAGATCCAGTCCGACGTGCAGCCCAGCGCGCAGAGCGTCAGCCCGGGGGCGACCGCTCCATCGCAGACGCAGCCGGACACGACCACACCCGCGCGGGTGTCGGACACGTCGAGCAACTGGTCCGGCTACGTCGCCAGCGGCGGGACGTTCACCTCGGTCACCGGCACCTGGATCGTTCCCCAGGTCGGCGCGACGACGACCGGTGCTGACGCGACCTGGGTCGGCATCGGCGGCGTGAGCGGCACCGACCTCATCCAGGCGGGAACGCAGGCGACCGTGTCGGGCGGGGACGTGAGCTACGAGGCGTGGATCGAGATGCTCCCGGATTCGTCGCGCACCGTATCGCTCGCCGTCGCACCCGGTGACTCGGTCACCGTCACCATCACCGAGCAGTCGAGTGGGGAGTGGCTGATCGTGATGGTGAACAACACGACGACGTCCTCATATCAGCGCACCGTCCGCTACAACTCGTCGCGTTCCTCGGCCGAGTGGATCCAGGAGGCGCCGAGCTCGAGCCGCGGCGTCATCCCGCTCGACGACTTCGGTGTCGTGCGCTTCACCGCCGGGAGCGCGGTGCGCGATGGCAAGAGCCTTGGTCTGAGCGCGCTCGGTGCATCGGCGGTCGCGATGATCAACCGCGCGGGGCAGTCGATCGCGCAGCCCTCGGTGCTGGGCGCCGACGGCAGCAGCTTCGCGGTCACGCGCACCAGCGCGCCCGGATCGGTCCAGGGCGGCGGCCGCACATTCCGACGGCGCGGCTAGCGAGCGCGAACTCGCCAGCGACGGAAAGGCCCGATTTCCCGGCACTTTCTTGACCGGTCGAGGCAGCCGGGCGGATAATGAAACACGTCCGAGCGGCTCGAGGGAGTTGCGCCAAGCAACTCTCTTTTCGTGTCCAAAGAATTCGAGCTCTGCCCACCTAGCTCAGTTGGTAGAGCACGTCCTTGGTAAGGACGAGGTCTCGGGTTCGATCCCCGAGGTGGGCTCTAGTAAGAAGGAGTGACATAGCGTGGCAAAGAAGAAGTTCGAGCGCACCAAGCCGCACGTGAACGTCGGCACCATCGGTCACATCGACCACGGCAAGACCACGCTCACCGCGGCGATCACCAAGACG
>JBKPCZ010000178.1:0-6681 GCA_046727665.1 Chloroflexota bacterium | reverse complement strand
GCGGCGGAGTGGCGCTACTGGGAGAACCTCATGAAGGACCCGGCGCTCTTGCGCGTGACGGTGGAGGCGGAGGACGGCAGCATCGCAGCGATCGGCGACATCGGCGTCGGCTTCACCGCGCGCCCGGATAACTCTCAGTTCATCGGCATGACCGTGCTCGCGCCGCATCGGCGGAAGGGCATCGGCACCGCGATGCTCGCGGCGCTGGAGGGGGAGGCGGGGCGCCGCAATGTGCCAAAGCTGTTCGCCGGCGCGAACGAAGACGAGAAGTTCGCGCTCGATTGGGCCATCGGTCACGGCTACCGCGAGATCGGGCGCCGGATCGCCTCGTACGTGGAGCTCGCGAAGTTCGAACCCGCGATGTTCGGAGAGGCGCTGGACCGCGTCCGCACCGCCGGCATCACGATCGCCAGCTTCGCCGAGATGCTCGCGGGAAAGGATGCGGCGGGCCGCGAGCGCTGGTGGCGTGAGCTGTACGCCGCCGAAGAGCCGATGTGGGAGGACATCCCGTTCGCGACGCCCACGCCGCACTGGCCGTGGGAGCGTTTCTACGAGGCGTCGACGAGCGATCAGATGCTCCTGGACCTCTGCATGGTCGCGTACGCCGGTGATCAGATCGCGGGTTTCACGACCACCGGCAAGAGCAAGGACCAGGACGGCTGGACCTGGCTGACCGGGACGGCGCGCGAGCATCGCGGCCGCGGCGTCGCGCGCGCGCTCAAGGTCGAGATGCTCACGCGCGCCAAGCGCAAGGGCCTGCGCGCGATCGGCACGACGAACGACGAGCCGAATAAGTCGATGCGGGGCATCAACGCGAAGCTCGGCTATCAGATGCTTCCGGCGCACGTGGAGCTCGAGAAGACGCTGGTCTGACCTCCGCGGGCAGCAGCAGGAGCACCAGGCCAGCGCCGAGCGCGGCGCACGAGGCCAGCAGCACACCCCCACCCACGTCGGTCAGCTGCCAGAGCGTCGACGCGCCGAGCGCACCGATGACCGTGCCGGTCTGAGCGACCGCGCTCACCACGCCGAACACCCGGCCCCGCCGCGCCGTTGGCACGGCAGTCGTGAGGAGCGCGAACCACGACGCGTTGTATGCGGTGAGCGCAGCGCCCGTGACGAAGCTGATCGCGTAGAAGAACGGGCGCGGCAGATTGAAGAACAGCACGAACCCGAAGAGGAAGATCGGGATCGACGCGAGGACGGCCATCCGGCGGCGGCCGGTGCGGTCGGCAAGATGTCCGAGCCACGGCCCGAGCGTGATGTCGCCGATGCCGAAGACGGTGAAGATGATGCCGACGTCGAACGTCGACCACCCAAGCCGCTGCGTGGCGAACGGTGCGTAGCTGGTGATCCAGCCGCCGAAGCCGATGAGCAGCAACAGGTTGCCGGCGAGGAGCACGAAGACCGGCCGCGTCCACACGCTCCCGGTGACGGGTTTGCCGCCGGTTGCGTATACCTCGGTCCGGGGTCGCGGCAGGAACAACGCGGCGATGAACGCGAGGGAGCTCGTACCGGCGACGATGAGGAACGGGACGCGAAGATCGCCCGCCACCGCGACGAGTCCGCCGAAGGCCGGACCGAACACGCTTCCGGCGGAGTTCGCAGCCGAGATGATGCTGTTGAAGAACGCGAGGCTCGCCTGCTCGGCGGTCTGCGAGATATACAGCCGCGTCGCGACCATGTTCACGCCGCCGCCGAGTCCGGCGATGAAGCGATAGCCGATCAGCGCGGTCGCCGAGGCCGCCGTCGCGATCAACACGTTGGCCGCGGCGTAGGTCCCGATCCCGGCGACGACGAAACGTCGAGCCCCGAAGCGGTCCATGAGGAAGCCCGACCCGAACTGCGCGATGCCGTTCGCGACCGCGAAGCCGCTCGTCATCAGACCGAGCTCGAGCGGCGAGGCGCCGAGCGACAGCGCGTACAGCGGGAGCAGCGGCAGCATGATCGAGATGCCGAGGCTGGAGACGAATGAGATCGTCGCGAGCACGATGAGCGCGGGCCCGCCGACGTCGCGGATGCGTTGGATCACGCGGGCAGATTAGTGTCCGAGGACGGTCCGTCCACATCGTGTGCGACATATACGCTTGCGAACGTGGCTGACACCGCGATCGCCTTCGACGGGACCAGCAAGCGGTACCGGAGCGGAACGCTGGCGCTGCGTGAGGTCACGTGGTCCATCCCCGTGGGCGCCCGCGCGTGCCTCCTCGGGCCGAACGGCTCCGGCAAGACGACCTCGATCCGACTCCTCCAGGGCGCGCTCACCCCCACGACGGGCTGGGTGTCCCTCCTTGGCCAGGAGGTGAACGGACCGGGGTACGCCGACGCGCGGCGGCGCTGCGGCATCGTTCCCCAGAACGCCGGCATGTACGCGGATCTCACGACGGCCGAGTACCTGGAGCTCGCGCGCAGATTGTTCGGGAGGGGCGATGTCGCGAGCGCGGTCGAGGCGTTCGGTCTCACGGAGCACCGCGACAAGCGTCTCGCGCAGCTGTCGGGCGGTTTCCAGCGCCGCGTCGTTGTCGCGGCCGCGCTCCTCTCGGAGCCGGAGATCCTCCTTCTCGACGAGCCCACCGTCGGCCTCGACCCGGTCGCGGCGCGCGAGGTCCACGACTACCTGCGGAAGGCGATGACCGGACGCACCACGCTCCTCTGCACGCACAACCTCGCCGAAGCCGAGGCGCTCTGCGATGACGTGATCATCCTCCGCCGGGGAGAGGTCCTGCTCCACGAGCCGCTCGCCGCGCTTCGCGAGCGCCAGCGTCCGCGCACGCGTCTCGTCGCGCGCCAGCCCGCCGAGGAGCTCGCGACGCGCGTGCGCCAGCGTGGCCACGCGGCGTCGGTCGAGGACGGCGCTGTCATCGTGCCCATCGACGCGAGGTCCGACGCGCCCGCCTTGCTGCGCGCGCTGCTGAACGACGGCATCGACATCTATGAGTGCCGGCCAATCGCGGCAACGCTCGAGGAGCTCTTCCTCGAAGCGGTCGGGCGATGAAGACCAGCTCGATCCGTTCGTTGTTGTGGAAGGAGACGCGACAGCTCGGTCGCAACCGGACCGCGATGCTCACCGCCGCGCTACTTCCCTTCATCA
This sequence comes from Chloroflexota bacterium, assembly GCA_046727665.1. GTDB lineage: Bacteria > Chloroflexota > Limnocylindria > P2-11E > P2-11E > CF-39. The sequence goes on along the minus strand of JBKPCZ010000178.1, from coordinate 3,593 downwards.
TCCTCTTCCTCGCCCCGGTCCAGCTGCTCGTTGCGATGCACTTCGGCGGCGGTCCGGGCATCGAGCAGCTGCGCGACAGTCCACTACCAGGCTTCTCCGACGTGACCGACCCCGCGCAGCTCCTCCTGCAGTTCTTCTATCCGCTGCTGCTCGTCATCGGCGGCCTTCTGCTCCCCTCGCTGACCACGACGTACGCGATCATCGCGGAGCGCGAACGACACTCGCTCGAGCTTCTCCTTTCGCTGCCGGTGACGGTGGGTGAGATCCTTGCCGCCAAGCTGCTCGCCGTGCTCGCGGTCACCGCCCTCATCGGGCTGCCGTACGTGGCGATCGTCCTGACGCTGTTGCTCGTCCTTGGGATCGCCGACGCCGCGACCATCCCGGCGCTGGTCGCCCCTTTCATCGCGGCGGTCGCGTGCTCGACCGCGATCTCGCTGCTGCTCACGCTTCTCGCTCGGGACTTTCGCACGGCGAACAACCTGAACGGCGCGTTCGTCGTGCCGGCGCTGTTCCTGACCGTCGCGACCCTGGGCGCGGTCGGCGGTCCGGCACGTACCTACGCCGTCGCGCTCGTCCTCATCGCGCTCGGCGCCGTCGCCATGTACGCGGCGCTGCGCTGGGTCAGCTTCGAGCGGTACCTCGAGTGATCGACGGCGATCCGGGCGCCGCGGCGCTGCTGCTCGCAGCCAGCCTCTGCATCATCGCGGCGAGCCTCACCGTCTGCTACACGATCTGGCAGCTGACCTGGGAGGGCTGGGAGTCCTGGAACGCGCGGACCGGCCTCGACGCCGACCGCGCCGACGACGAGCGCGCGCGACGGCGCACCGAGCGCGAGCGCCATTAGCCGCGAGACACTCGAAGGGGAACGGCAGAGACGACACACGAGGACACGACGAAAGGAGGGAGGCGATTGCCTCCCTCCTTCGACGTCGCGCGGGACGAGCTATTCGGCCGGTGTCGCCTCGGTCATGAGACCCGGCTCTTCACCACCGACCTCGGACCAGATCTTGACGTTCTTGGGCTCCTTGAGGAAGAGCGTGCCGAGGATCACCGTCATGAGCGACACGGTGATGACGTATGCGAGACCGAGATAGATGTTCCCGTTCGGGTCGGGTGGCGTCGAGGTGTTGAACTGTCGTAGGTCGAAGATGCCGAGCCACGGAACGTACGACGCCTGGATCGGGATCGTGGCGCCCACCAAGCCCGTGAACGTCAGCGGCAGCAAGCCGCCGAACCAGCCGTTCCCGAAGTGGTACGGGATGGACAGCGACGTGTAACGGACCTTCGCCCGGAAGTACTCGACCAGGAACGCGGCGATCGGTCCGTAGACCATCGTGACGTAGATGACCTGGATCCAGACCAGGCCGACGAGCAGCAACGTGTCCGGATTCGCCTTTGTGATCAGGCCGGTCGGACCGTACTCAACGTGCGCGGCGTCGTACATCGCGTGATAGATCGGGATGTAGGTGATGGCGGCGATGAGACAGCCGGCGAGGATGATGACCTTTCGGCCGATCTTGTCCGACAGCCAGCCGAAGACGAGGAAGAACGGCGTACCCAGCGCGACCGCCCAGAGCATGATCGTGTAGGACTGCGTGAACGTGAGCTTCAGGTACGTCGTCATGAAGAAGTTCGCCTGGAATTGGCCCTGGTACCAGACCACACCCTGGCCGGCGGTGAGACCGAGCAGCACGAGCAGGATCGTGCCGATCTTGCGGCCGCTGAAGCTCTCTTTGGCCCAGTTGCCGGCACCGGTGACCGCCTGGTTCGCCGCCTTCAGGCGCGCGAACAGCGGTGTCTCGCGAAGGCGGATACGGATGTAGAGCGCGACGGCGAGCAGCACCGCACCGATGAGGAACGGGTACCGCCATCCGACGCTTGCGAATTCGGCCGTCGCCATCGTGGTGCGGAAGTACAGGATGACCGCGAGCGCGAAGAAGAAGCCGAGGGTGGCCGTGGTCTGGATCCACGAGGTGTAGAGCCCGCGCTTGTTGTCGGGCGCGTGCTCGGCGACGTAGATCGCGGCTCCGCCGTACTCGCCACCCAGGGCGAGACCCTGGATCAGACGCAGGATCACGAGTCCGATCGGCGCGAGGAGACCGATCGATGCGTACGTCGGCAACAGACCCATGAGGACCGTCGACAGACCCATCGCGGTGATGGTCACGAGGAACGTGTACTTACGGCCGATGATGTCGCCGAGCGCGCCGAAGACCACGGCGCCGAAGGGCCGCACGAGGAAGCCGGCGGCGTACGCGGCGAACCCCGAGAGCTGCACCGCGGTCGGGTTGTCACCCGGGAAGAACAGCGGTGAAAGGAACGGGGTCAGCGTTGCGTAGAGATAGAAGTCGTACCACTCCACGATCGTGCCCGCTGACGCTGCTGAGATGACGAACGGCAGCCCGTACGCTTTCTGGGTCATCGTCGCCGCGCCTGCTCTGGTCGTTGCCAAGGTCCACCCCCTCCGCCTAATTGGTGAAGCGGTATTTCTGGGGCACGAACGCGTTCACGTCAAACTCGTCGGTTCGAGCAGAAGGGTCGCTCGGTCGCCATGCCCGCCCTGGCTCGCCTGGCTGCCTACTCCTCCTTGCCAGAGGCGGAGGCGGCGCGGATCGAGTCGACGACCGTCGCGTCCGCGAGGGTGGTCGTGTCGCCCAGTGCCGTCCCGTTCGCGATGTCGCGGAGCAGGCGCCGCATGATCTTTCCGGAGCGGGTCTTTGGCAGCTCAGGAGTGAACATGATCGTCTTCGGACGGGCGATCGAGCCGATCTTGCCGACGACGTGCTCGCGCAGCTCCTTCGACAGACCTTCGCCCGCCTCCTTGCCACCCCGCAGCGTCACGAACGCGAAGATCGCCTGGGTCGTCACGGGATCCTCGCGACCGATGACGGCCGCTTCGGCGACCGCGGGATGCGAGACGAGCGCCGACTCGACCTCGGTGGTCGAGATGCGGTGGCCCGAGATCTTCATCACGTCGTCGACCCGGCCCATGAGCCAGAAGTACCCGTCCTTGTCGCGCCGCGCGCCGTCGCCGGCGAAGTAGCGTCCCGGGTACTTGCTCCAGTACGTCTCGCGATAACGCTGGTCGTCCTTGTAGATCCCGCGCAGCATCGCGGGCCACGGCTTGGTGAGGACGAGGTACCCCGCACCGCCCAGCGGCACGGTCCTGCCGTCTTCGTCGACGACGTCCGCGCCGACGCCGGGGAATGGGAACGTGGCGCTGCCGGGTTTCGTCGTGGTCAGACCTGGGAGCGGCGTGATGAGGATCATGCCGGTCTCGGTCATCCACCAGGTGTCGACGATCGGACAACGCGCGCCGCCGATGTTCTCGTGGTACCAGAGCCATGCCTCGGGATTGATCGGCTCGCCGACCGTCCCAAGCAGGCGCAGCGACGACATGTCGTGCTTCTCCGGGTACTCGGAGCCCCACTTCATGAAGGTGCGGATCGCGGTAGGAGCGCAGTACAAGATCGTGACCTTGTACTTCTCGATGATCGACCACCAGCGGTCCTTGTCCGGGAAGTCGGGCGTCCCTTCGTACATGACGCCGGTGACGCCGTTCGCGAGCGGCCCGAACACGATGTAGCTGTGCC
>JBKPCZ010000177.1:0-8289 GCA_046727665.1 Chloroflexota bacterium | reverse complement strand
CGGAGAGACGCTCGGCCTCGTCGAGGTCGTGTGTCGTCAGCACGATGGTGGCGTCGTGCTCGTCGCGCAGGTCGCGCACGAACGTCTGAACTTCGCGCTTGCTGCGGATGTCGAGACCGGTCGTCGGCTCATCGAGGAGCAACAGCGTCGGCGCGGTCAGGAACGCGCGCGCGATCGCGACCTTTTGCTGCATGCCCCGCGACAGCTTCTCGAGCGGCTCGTTGATGCGATCCAGGTCGACGCCCAGACGGCGCAGGATCGTCCGCGCCTGCGACCGGGACACGTCGGGCGCGACACCGTAGAGGCGGCCGGCGTAGACGAGGTTCTCCATCGCCGAGAGCTTCTTGAAGAACGACGCCTCGACCGAGACGCGGTTGATGAGCCGCTTCACGGCGTCCTCGTCCGCGCGGATGTCGAGGCCGAACACGCGCACCTCGCCCGCGTCCGGCGTGAGCAGCGTCGAGAACATGCGGATGAGCGTTGACTTCCCGGAGCCGTTGGCGCCGAGCAGGCCGTAGATCTCCCCGCGCACGACGCGCAGCGAGACGTTGTCGACCGCTCGGCGGACGCCCTCACGGGAGGACTTGAAGGTCTTGGTGACCGCCTCGGCCACGAGCGCGTCGCGGCCGGGCGTTCGTATCGTTTCTGGTCTGGTCGCGGTCAGCGTGGCCACTTCGTTCTCCCGTCGTTTCTTAGGAACCAAAAAGACCGTGGGTCCTGGCCCACGGTCCGAAGGTCACGAAACGGGAGTCGGGTCCCTAGACCATCCGGAGAGTGGGCAGGCTCCGCCGAGGCATTGCCCCGACGGCACCGGTGCGCGGATCTGCGGTGAAGTGCACTGCGCCACTTCCTTTCAGCGAGTCACGCGTGAGCGTGCGAGTCCGCACGATACAAGCGAGCGTGGCCGTCGTCAACGGGAACGTAGGCGCACGAAAACAACGGGCGGGGTTCCCCCCGCCCGTATGTCTCAGTGCAGCGCTAAAGCGCTACTCGTCGGCCGCTGAGCAGTTGCAGGATGAGGACGACGAGCGCGAGTACGAGCAGGATGTGGATGAGCGAACCGACCGTCGGCAGTGCTACGACGCCGAGCAGCCAGAGAACGAGAAGGACCAGGACGATGGTCCACAGCATTGCCCGCACCTCCTTTGCTGATTTCGCTCGCAAGGTCCGTGCCATGGCCGATGCGGCGCTTGTTCGCTCGCGACCGTAGGCTCGTTGCCGGTGCGATACATCAGATCTCCGCTCCATGCGTTGGGTCTCTTCATCGCCGCGGGACTGTTCCTTCTTCTCGCGATCGACATCTCCATCCGCGTGGAGCTCTTCGGGCATCTGTATCCGGATGCGACGAGCGCACCGACGGCGCCGCTCGCGCTCGTCCTCGGCGCCGAGGTGTATCCCGACGGCAGGCCGAGCCCGGCGCTTGCCAACCGCCTCGACGTCGCGATCGAGCTGCTACAGAGCGGCCGCGTCCGCGCTCTGCTGATGAGCGGCGGCAACGGCACGTTCGAGATCGGCGCCATGCGCGCCTATGCCATCGCGCATGGTGTGGCGGCCGACGCCATCCTCCTCGATGCGAGCGGCGAGCGCACCTTCGCGAGCTGCGTGCAGGCGCGTGACACGTTCGTCACGCGGCGAGTCATCGTGGTGAGCCAGGAGGAGCACGTCGCGCGTGCGGTGTACACCTGCCGCCGCATCGGCCTCGACGCCGACGGTGTCGTCGCTCCAGAGTTCACCGGCGATCGCGCCCTCGTGTATCAGGTGCGCGAACGCTTCGCGCTGGTGTTCGCCTGGCTCGAGGTGAACGTCGGCGCGCTTGTCGGACGTGCGTGACATGCGAACGCCCCTCGGCGGAGGCCGAGGGGCGTTCCAGCGGAGGACGGACGTCGATTACTGCGTCGTGAGCTGACCTCGGATGACGCCGCCAGGGTTCAGGGTGGAGTGCCAGTTCATGTAGTAGCCGCCGGGGCCGGCGATGATGTCGGTCGCGAGAGCCGGATCGACCGTGGCCACTGTCTTGTTGATCTTCCCCGCGCCACCGGTGAGCGTCAGCTCGCCAGCCGCCAGACCGGAGTTCACCACGACACTGCCGTTCCTTCCGGCGACTTCCTTATGGATGTGGCCGATGTTGATCTTGGTGTCGGCCGGGCAGCCGGTGACATCGGTGTCGAACACCGCGTTCGCCGCCGTGATGGTCCCGCTCGCGTCCTTGGTGATGTTGAGCGTGAAGGTGCCTTTGCCGGAGCACGTGGCCTCGGCGTTGGCGATGGCGGGGACCTCATTCGAGCTCTTGAGGTCAGCCAGGAACACGTACTTGTTCTGTGGGGTCGGGGTCGGCGTCGGTGTGGACTTGACGGTCGGCGACGGAGTGGTAAGGGTGGCCGCGCTGCCGCAGGCACTCAGGACGAGCGCCCCGGCGGCGAGCCCAGCAAGCAGACGCATGGACACCTCCTCGTGTACGGACGTAATACGGCCGCGGTCCGATTCTGGATGAGCAGCGTAAGGGGTGGGTGTTCTAGCCCTTCAGCGCGCCCGCCAGCAGGCCGCGGATGAAGTACCGGCCAAGCGCCACATAGATGATCGCCGGCGGCAGAGCCGTCAGAAGCGCGCCGGCCATCTGTATCTGGTACTGGGCGAGCAGGCTGCCAGCGAGGCCCTGCAGCGCGACGGTGATCGGCTGCTGATCGGGGTCGCTCGCGATCGTGACCGCGAAGAGGAACTCGTTCCAGATGCTGGTGAACTGCCAGATGAAGACGACGACGAAGGCCGGGACGGAAAGCGGCAGGATGATGTGACGGTAGATGCCCAGGATGCCTGAGCCGTCCACGCGTGCTGCCTCCACGAGCTCGGTCGGGATCGCCGCGTAATAGTTGCGAAAGATGAGGGTCGTGATCGGGATGCCGTAGACGACATGCACCAGGATCAGTCCGGGGAGTCCGCCGTACAGATTGACCGTCTGCAGGACGGTGACGACCGGGATCAGGACGCTCTGGTACGGGATGAACATCCCGAACAGGAGCAGCGTGAACACGAGATCCGAGAAACGGAAGCGCCACTTCGATAGGACATAGCCGTTGAGCGATCCCAGGAACGCGGACAGCAGCGTTCCCGGGACCACCAGCAGGACGCTGTTGAAGAACGCGCGACGCAGGCGCTCGAAGGCGGTCGCGTACGCCTCGAGGGTCGGCGACTGCGGCAGGTCCCACGGCGTCGAGTTCGAGACCTCGGCGAAGGACTTGAGCGAGGTCACGACGACGACGTACACCGGCAGCAGATAGAAGACGGCCACGACGACCAACAACACGTAGAGCAGGCCGCGAGCCGGTCGGACGCCGCGGCCGCGCCGCGCCGCGAACGCGACGCTCATGCGCGGCGCTCCTCCCGCTGCTGCCAGATGAGGTACGGGACGATCAGCACGGCGACCATGAGGAGCAGGACCGTCGCGATCGCCGCGCCGCGCGCGTAGAGGTTCTGCCTGAACGTCGCGATGAACATGTGCAGGCCCGGCATGTCGGTCGCGAAGCCCGGTCCGCCGAAGGTCATGACGAAGACGAGATCGAAGATCTTCAGCGAGATATGCCCGAGGATGATCACCGCAGCCAGCAGGATCGGGTTGAGCAGCGGCAGGATGATGTGCCGGAACGTCTGGAACCACGTCGCGCCGTCGACCTGCGCGGCCTCGCGGAGCTCCTCCGGTATGGAGCGCAACCCCGCGAGGAACATCGCCATGCAGAACCCGCTCATCTGCCACACCGCCGCGATCACGACCGCGTAGAGCGCCGTATCGACGTTGGTGAGCCAGTCCGACGCGAGGAAGCCGAGGCCCGCGCGCTCCAGAAGCAGATTGATGCCGTAGTTCGGGTTGAACACCCACCGCCAGACGGTGCCGGTCACGACGAACGAGATCGCCAGCGGGAAGAGAAAGACATTCTGGAAGAAGACCGTGCCGCGCAGGCGCTGGTCGAGAAGGAGCGCGGCGCCGAGTCCGAGGACGATCGAGATGCTGAGGAAGAGCGCGGTGAATCGCACCGTATTCGAGAGGTCCGCCTGGAACCGCTCGAGATCGAAGAGCTGCTGGTACTGCTGCAGCCCGACGAACGTGTAATCGGGGACGATGCCCCGCCACGCCGTCAGCGAAACGAAGCCGGTGTACGCGATGAACCCATAGACGAAGAGCGCGATGAGCAGCGCCGACGGCGCGAGAAGGAGTACCGGCACGAATCGGTCGCTGACAAACGCGGAGCGGCCCCGACGGGGCCGCTCCGCAGACACGCTCCGGGTCGCCACTACGCCTTCAGGTATTGGTCCGCCAACTTCGCTAGGTTCGCGGCGGTCGCGGTGTCGTCCTTCTTCTGCACGAACGTGCCCATCTCGTCATTCATCGCCGAGGCGAACGCCTCTGGCGCCGCCGAGCCATGCGCGATGCTCGGCGTGAGCGAGTCCTTCTTGAAGTCGTCGATGAACTGCTGCGCGACGGCGTCGAAGATATCCTTCGACACGTCGGTGCGCGCCGGGATCGATCCCTTCTTGGGATTGAACGCGGCCTGGCCCTCTTGCGAGCCACACACCTTGATCCAGGTCTTCGCGGCCTCGGCGTTGGGCGCCCCCTTCGGGAGCCCGAACGTGTCGCACACGATCATGTAGGTGCCCTTCGTGCCCGGGGCCGGCGCGGCGCCGAAGTCCGTGTTCGGCTTCAGGTTGAGCGCCGTGAAGTAGCCCTTCGCCCAGTCGCCCATGATCGTGAAGGCGCTCGTTCCTTTGGACACGCGGCCGGCGGCCTCGTCCCAGTCGATCGTCGAGTGGTCGGTGTTGATGTAGTCGAACATCCGCTTCGTTGTGGTGACGGCCTGCTTGACCTTAGCGTCGGTCCACTGCGTCTTCCCGTTGAAGAGGCCGCGGTAGGCGTCGGCGCCCGCGGTCGCGACGATGTTGTTCTCCAGCAGCATCGAGATCTGCCAGTTGCCCTTCGATCCGAGCGCGAGCGGCGCCTGGACCTTCCCCTTCAACTTGTCCATCGCGCTGAAGAACTCGTCGAAGGTCGTCGGCGCCTTGATGCCGTTGTCGTTCAGGACCTTGACGTTGTACCAGAGCGCGTTGCCGCGGTGGACGTTCACCGGTACCGACCAGATATCGCTGCCGGAGCTGACGATCGTCTTCAGGTCCTTCGGCATTACCGCGTCCCAGCCCTGCTCGTTCCAGATCGAGGTGATCGGGTCCATCTTCCCGGCCTTGACCCAGGTGCTGACCAGCTCCTGCCCGGCGTGGACCTGGAAGCTGTCCGGCGGCTTGCCGCCCTGCATGCGGGTCGCGAGGACGGCCTTCGCGTTCGTGCCGGCGCCGCCGGCGACCGCCGAGTTCTTGATCTCGACGTTGGGGTAGTTCTTCTTGTAGATCCCGAACATCTCGGCGAGACCGTCAGCCTCGCCGCCCGCCGTCCACCAGCTGAAGATCTCGAGGGTGCCCTTGATCTCGCCGGACGGCTTGAGTGGGGCTGCCTGCTGGCACGCCGCGAGGAGATCACCGAGAACGACCGCGCTCGCAGCCGCACCCGTGTACTTGAAGAGTTGTCGCCTAGTGACGCTCATGACGCTTCCTCCCTGCTAATGGCCGGGGCGATTATCCGCCGGTCGAAAGAGGAAGGTCCGAGCAGGCCTTTAAGCCGGATCCCGTCGTGGACGGTCATCTCTCTGGGACGGAGGTCACCCTCCGCCTCTAGCGGCGTACCCGGGGACGGCGCGGGCCACGCCATCGCCCCCTTACATCGCCTTGCTCCGGGAAGAGCTTGCCTCGTTTCACCCGCATGAAGCGGATCGTCACTGTGGCGCTGGTCCTCGCCTCGCGGCGGACGGGTGTTACCCGCTTCCCTGCCCTGTGGAGTCCGGACTTTCCTCGACGGCTTGCGCCGCCGCGACCGTCCGGCCTGCTCGGACGTCCATTCTACCGCTCGAATGCGTCTCTAACGGCGCGACGCGCCGCGGAGAAGCGCGTCCAGCCGCTTCGCGGCGCGGACCATTCCGTCGTCGACCGGCCGTCCGATCTCCGTGAGATAGAGCTCGGTCACCAGGTCGGCATCGCGCGCTCGACCCCGCTCGCGCAGATCGGCCGCGAGCCGGAGGATGTCGAGCAGGGCGCAGCCGAGATGCGCCGACGACCAGCGCACGAGCACGACGCCGCGGTCGGCGCGCCGCGCGCGCTCGCACACCAGATCGCCGTGCACGAGCGCGACCGGCCACGCGGCGAGCTCGCGCGCGGCAGCCTCCGCGTTCGCGTCGCCGCCTTCCTGGCGCACGACATCCAGCGGCGTGCGCACCGGGACACGCAGCGCCCGCAGCGCCGGCGCGTCGGCGGCGACGGCGCGCTCGATCGCGACCTTCGCTCGAACGGCATCGGCCGGATCCGCGTCGCAGGCGCTCGGCGCCTCGGTCAGGTCCTCAAGCAGCAGCCACGGACCCAGCGCCGTGTGCTCCGGCGGGATGCCGCGCGAATGCACGCGCGGGACGTGCTCCGTCTTGCGTGCGAGAAAGGGCAGCAGCTGGGCCTCGACCGCGACTCCCTTCGCGCTCCGCTCGAACAGCGCGGTCGTCGCGCGACCGTCATGTGTGAAGTGCAGACGCCTGCGCTCGAGGCCGTCCTCCGGCGCGAGTGGTTCGACGCGCACGTTCCGGACATCGCCGCCGACGCTGCGCGCGATGAGGGAGCCGAGGGGATCTTCTTCGTCGGTCAACGGGCTTCGTCGATGGCCCGATTCGCCAGCAGGTCGGCGACGGCGTTCTGGTCGCGCGGGATGTGCCGGATGCGCCGCTTCGGGAACTGCGCGAGAAGCTCGCCGGCCCGGATGGCAAGGGGACGCAGCTTGGGGTCGCGCACCTTCCAGTTGCCGTTCATCTGCTCGACGACCAGCTTCGAATCCATGCGGACCTCGAGCTCCTCGACATCATGACGTCGCGCTTCCTCCAGACCGATGATGAGCGCCGTGTATTCCGCGACGTTGTTCGTGCCGTGCCCGAGGTGCTTCATCGCTTCGGCGACGACGTGCCCCTCCTCGTTCACCAGCGCCGCTCCGGATCCCGCAGGACCGGGGTTCCCGCGACAGGCGCCGTCGGCGTAGAGCACCGCGCGCTTCACGCCTGGAAGAACTCGGCCAGTCGCGACAGGTCGACGTTGCCACCGGACACGATGGCGACGACGTTCTCGCGAGGCCTCGGCACGATGCGCCCGGTCAGGAGCGCGCCGACCGCCGCCGCGCCCGCGGGCTCCGCGACAAGCCGGGCGCGCGACGCCAGGAAGCGCACGCCCTCAATGATCACCTCGTCCGGCACGACGACGACGTCCTGGACATGGCGACGGATGATCTCGAGGTTCCGCACGCCCGCGATGGGCGCAGCGAGACCGTCGGCCACCGTCTGGATCTTCTCCATCGGGACGGGCTCGCCAGCGTCGAGCGCTCGACGCACGGCGCTCGCGCCCTCAGGCTCGACACCGATCACACGCGCTCGCGGGCGCTTCGCCGCGACCGCGACGGCGATCCCGGAGATGAGCCCACCACCCCCGACGCCGACGACGAACAGATCCGCATCCGGGAGGTCATCGAGCACCTCGAGCGCGCACGTTCCGTGACCGGCGATCATGCCGTCATCGTCATAGGGGTGAAGGAAGTACGAGCCCTGCTGCTCCTGTATCTCCTTGACGAGCGCGCGGAGTCCCAGCATGTCAGCCGCGAAAACGATCTCCGCGCCGTAACCGCGCGTGGCCTCGACCTTCGTTTTGGGCGCGGACTGCGGCATCGCGACGGTCACCTTCGCGCTCACCGCGCGGCCGGCGTACGCGATCGCCTGCGCGGCGTTGCCGGCGCTCATCGTGACGATCCCGTTCGCGCGCTGGGCCTCGGTCAGGCCGAGGATCGCGTTCACGGCGCCGCGTGGCTTGAACGAGCCTGTCCGCTGAAGGTTCTCGGCCTTCAGAAAGGCACGGGCGCCGATGCGCTCGCCCAGCGAGCGGCTCGTGAGGAGCGGTGTCCGCGTGATGTGGGTGGCCACGAGAGCGCGGGCGCGCTCGACGTCCGCCAGGGAGACGGTCAGGACATCCTCCTGAGGCAATGGCCCGTCGCCGGTATCGGTGGGCCCGCTTGGATTCGAACCAAGGACCAGCAGATTATGAGTCCGCCCTCACAGCTCCGTGGCGTCACCCGCTAACGCCGCTCGATCCTCGCCTTGTTGCGACTTGCGAACGTACTCGCGTGAGATCCGCCGTGAGCGCCCCCTGTCTCTTATACACATCTCCGAGCCCACGAGA
>JBKPCZ010000176.1:0-2407 GCA_046727665.1 Chloroflexota bacterium | reverse complement strand
CCCGAGGATCACGTCCTTGGCCCACACCCCGTGCGGCAGATCGCCCTCGACGGTGACCGCCATCGTGCCGGGCCGCGTGGCCCACAGCGTCTGCGTCGCGAGGACGTGTTCGACCTCGCTCGTGCCGATCCCGAACGCGATGGCGCCGAACGCGCCGTGCGTCGAGGTGTGACTGTCGCCGCACACGATCGTCATGCCCGGCTCGGTGAGGCCGAGCTGCGGCGAGATGACGTGCACGATCCCCTGCTCCGGTGCGCCCATCGGGTACAGACGGATGCCGAACTCCTCCGCGTTCCGGGCCATCGCCCCCATCTGCTTGCGGGAGATGTCGTCCGCGGGCGTTGCCGCAGTCGTCGGTACGTTGTGGTCCATCGTCGCGAGCGTCAGATCGGGCCGCCTCACGACGCGCTTGGCGAGCCGCAGACCCTCGAACGCCTGTGGCGACGTGACCTCGTGCACGAGATGGAGGTCGATGTAGAGCAGATCCGGCTCGCCCTCGGCACGCCGCACGACGTGGCGGTCCCAGACCTTCTCGGCGAGCGTGCGCGCGGTCACGGCGCGGAGGTGTCGAGCAGCTCTTCGGCCGGGAAGCCCTTCCCGCGGATGAGCGCGAGGACCGAATCGGCGTGCGCGCGGTCGCGGGTGTCGACGATGACGTCGAGCCCGACGCGGCCGATCGCGGCGTACGGGCCGAGCCGGTGGATGCCAATGTGGAGGATGTTGATGCGCTCCGCGGTGAGGATGCCGGTGAGCTCGTGCAGCATCCCGGGCCGGTCGTCGAGCCAGGTGCGGAAGGCGAGGTAGCGGCCGGCGGACGCGAGGCCCTGCTGCAACGCCTTGCCGAGCAGGTTCGGGTCGATGTTGCCGCCGGACACGATGATGCCGACGCGCTCGCCGCCCACGTGGCCGTTCGCCTCGAGGACCGCGGCGATGCCCGCGGCGCCGGCGCCTTCGGCGAGCATCTTCGTGCGCTCGAGCAGCACGACGATCGCGCGCGCGATCGCCTGATCGCTGACGGTGATGATGTCGTCGACGTACCTTCGAACGATCGCGAGCGTGCGCTCGGCCGGGCGGCGCACCGCGATGCCGTCGGCGATCGTCGACGCGGCCCGCTCGGTGACGCGACCGGCGCGGAACGACTCCGCGAACGCCGACGCGCTCTCCGACTGCACCCCGATGATCCGCAGGCGCGGCCTCCGCTCGGACGCCGCGAGCGCGATGCCCGCGATGAGGCCGCCGCCGCCGACGGGCACGACGAGCGTGTCGAGATCGCCGGCATCTTCGAGGAGCTCGAGGGCCACCGTGCCCTGTCCGGCGATGACGTCGTCGTCGTCGAACGCGTGCACGTAGGCGCGACCGCGCTCGCGCGCGATCTCGAGCGCGACCGCGTGCGCCTCGTCATAGCCGCCGTCGGCGAGCACGGTCTCGGCGCCGCTGCGCTGGATCGCGGTGAGCTTCGCGAGCGGCACGCCCTGCGGCAGCACCACCGTCGCGGGCGCACCGACGAGCTGCGCGGCGAACGCGACGCCCTGGCCGTGGTTGCCGGCGGACGCGGTTACGACACCGGCAGCCCTGGCCGCGGGATCGAGACGCGTGAGGGCGTTGAGCGCACCGCGGATCTTGAACGCGCCGGTGCGCTGCAGATTCTCGAGCTTGAGGAAGACCTCGCGGCCCGCGAGCTGCGACAGCGCGGGCGAGCGCTCCGTCGGCGTGCGCCGCACGTGCGGCGCGATACGGGCGGCAGCCTCGACGACCGCGGCACGTGTGAGCGCGGGCCTCTCCACGACGGTCATGATGCGACCCGGTCGAAGGCCCGGCGCAGGCGCTGCACGCCTTCATCGATGCGGTCGAGCGTCGGCCCGCTGATCGAGAACCGGAGCGCCTCCGAGTGATCGCGCGCGATCGCGAAGGCGTGTCCGGGGACGAAGGCGACGCCCTCCTCGAGCGCGACCGTCAGGAGCGTGCGCGAGCTCACGCCTTGGGGAAGGCGTACCCAGAAGTAGAAGCCGCCGTCGGGATCGTTCCAGCGCACGCCGGTCCCGGCGAACTCGCGCTCCAGCGCGGCCCGTCCGCGCTCGAGCTTCGCGCGGTACATCTCGCGCAGCTTCGCGACGTGCGCGGGGGCGCCACCCCGGCGCTCGAACTCGAGCACGATGCGCTGCCCGAGCGTGCCTGTCGACGAGTCCATCGTCTGCTTCGCCGCGGCCATGCGCCCGATCGCATCGCGGTCCGCGATGACCCATCCGACACGCAGCCCGGGCAGGAAGGTCTTGGAGAAGCTGCCGATCGAGACGACCTCCGCCGCGGAGTCACGTGCCGCGAGCGGTGCGATGTCGGTGCCGCGGTAGCGCAGCAGGCCGTACGGGTCGTCCTCGACGACGACCGCGCCGTACGTCGCGGCGAGCGC
>JBKPCZ010000175.1:0-3525 GCA_046727665.1 Chloroflexota bacterium | reverse complement strand
CTCCTCGTCGGCGACCGCGGTGTAGATGAGCGTGCCGCGCGGCCGGAAGCCGGAGGAGAGCAGGCCCTTGATCGCGACGGCCATCGACGCGGTGACGTCGAGCATGTCGATCGCGCCGCGGCCCCAGACCTCGCCGTCGATCAGCTCGGCCGAGAACGGGTCGTGCCGCCAGCCGGATCGCGTCACCGGGACGACGTCGGTGTGGCCCATGAAATGGAGCGACGGCGCGGTGGGATCGCTCCCCTCGATGCGCAGGACGAGACTCCCACGACCGGGCTGCGGCGCGTAGCGCCGGATCTCGACACCCGGCGCCTGCAGGTAGCTCGCGAGGGTCTCGACGCTGCGCGTCTCGTGGCCGGACGACGGCGTGCCGTCGTTCACGCACTCGTTGCGGATGAGGTGTTGGAGGAGATCGGTGGTCTCCTCCACGACGCTGGCCACGGCCGAACTCTAGCCCGACTAGGCTGGCGTCGCCTGGCGCGCAAGCTCCTCGCGCACGACCTTCGTCGCCTCGACGACGACGCGGCACTTCTCCTCGGACTCGTCCACGGTGCGCGTCTTGAGGCCGCAGTCGGGATGCGGCAGCAGCCGTTCGGCCGAAACATGTCGCAGACCCCTACGGATCCCTTCGGCCGCGGTCTCGACGCTTTCGGTCTCGTGCGAGTGGACGTCGACGATCCCGATCGCGAGCTCCTTCGTGAACGGATCCTTGTTGAAGAGCTCGAGCCAGCGGTAGCCGTAGTTCGCCATGGCGAGGTCGAGCTGGTCGACCGGGAGCTCCAGCACCTTCGGATAGATCGCGGCGAAGTCGCCGTAGCAGATGTGCGAGATCGTCTTCGCGTCGAGGTTCTGCGTCACCACGCCCATGGCCTCGATCGCGATGTCGATCTCCTCCGGACGCGCGTGGATGGCGGGCTCATCGATCTGGATGTACCGCGCACCCGCGGCCTGAAGGTCCTCCGCCTCCTGGCGCACGACCTCCGCGAGCGCGAGCGCGGCGTCGCGTCGCGTCCGATACGCCTCGTTGTACGACCAGTCGAGCATCGTGTAGGGCCCGGTGAGCATCCCCTTCACGGGACGGTCCGTCAGGGACTGCGTGAAGCGGAACCAGTCGACGGTCATGGGCTTTGGACGCGCGACCTTCGAGGCGATGATCGGCTTGTGGTAGTAGCGGTTGCCGTACGAGCGCACCAGGCCACCGATGCGGAAGCCTTCGAGCTGCTCCGCGAAGTACGCGACCATGTCGCCGCGATACATCTCTCCGTCGACGAGGATGTCGATGTCGAGACGCTCCTGCCGGCGGATCCACTCCTCCGTGGCCTTGCGCTCGAGCTCGACGAGCTCGGCGTCGCCGAGCTTGCCGCGCGCGTTCGCGTTACGCGCTTTCTGCAGGTAGTCGGGCTTGCCGAACGAGCCGACCGTCGTCGTCAAGAGGACCTGATCGCTCATGCCTTCACCCCTCCCGTCGCGTGCGCTGCTTCGACGAGCACCTTCAGCTTCTGTACCGCGATGTCGTGCGGCAGGTATTCGAGGCCCGTTGTGGGCGCGAGCCACAGATAGTCCGCGGGGATGTGTGCGAGCGCCGCCTCGATGAGGCCCACGAGCTCTCTGTCCGTCTCCACGCGCGTGTTGCGCGCGTCGACGACACCGAGCACGACCACCTGTCGCAGCGCGTTCAGCTTTTCCAGCGCGTGCGTGTCACGACTGCGGATATCGATCCCGATCTGCGCGACCGGGAACGCGGCGAGCGCGTCGATGAGCGGATCGGCCGGGAAGAAGTACGTCTGCAGAGCGAGCGGCACGCCCGAGGCGGCGAGCCGCTCGATCGCGGCTCGCGCGAGCGCGAAATGCTCGGGGTGCGCGACGAGCGCCGGCTCCTCGACGTCGACGAGGGTCGCGCCGGCGGCACCGAGCGTTCGGATCTCGGCCGCGAGCGCATCGGCCACGGCCAGCGTGCGGTCCTCGAGCGAGCGGTAGTGGCGGTCCTCGGCGAGGGTCGCGAACGTCAGCGGTCCACACACCGCCGCCTTCAGCTGTCCGTGAGCTATGCCGCGCGCGAACTCGTAGTCGCGCAGCAGCGTCGTCCCCGCTGTCGTGATCGGGCCGGTGATCACCGGCTGCCGGAAGTAGGTGTTGTTGTCGTAGAAGCGCTCGAGCGGTCCGCGATCGCATCCGTTCCACGCGCGTGCGAAGGGGGCGAGCAGATCGTCCCAGCGGATCTGGCCGTCGTTGACGACGTCGACGCCGGCCCAGTCGAGCTCGCCGATCGCCCACCGCGTGGACTCGTCGAGCACGCCAGCCAGGCCTCTGTCATCGAGCTCGCCGCGGTCGTTACGGTGCAGCGCGCGCCGCAGCTCTTGATGCTCGTCCGAGATCTTGGGATACGCGCCGATCACCGTCGTCTTCATGGATTCGACTCCTTCACCTTCGGTCGTGGCAGCAGGCCCGCGCGCTCGGCAACGACTGCGATCGCTTCGGGCCAATCGATCGCATACAGGTGCACGCCGCGGACGCCCGGGAGCGCGCGCAAGGACTTCACCATCTCCACCGCGATCCCCGTCCCCTCCTGCTCTCCGTCCGCCGCCTTCTTGAGGCGGTCGATGATCTCCTGACCGAGCGCGACCCCGGGCACGCGCGCCAGGCGCTCGGCCTGCTCGGCGGACCGGAGCACGAGGACGCCGGCGATCACGGCGGCCTCGCGGCCGCCGCCGACCCGGCGCATCTCGGCGAGCCACTGGCTGAACGTCGCCAGATCGAAGACCGGCTGCGTCTGCAGGAAGTCCACGCCGGCATTGATCTTGTCCACGGTCCTCTCGAGATCCGCGGACATCGGCTTCGTGAAAGGAGACGCCGTCGCGCCGATGAAGTACTCGGGTGGCTGGCGGATCTCGTCTCCCGAGAGGAATCTGTGCTCGTCGCGCATGCCGACCGCCATCTTCACCAGGGCGACCCCGTCGAGGTCCTTCACGAATACCGCGTCGGGGTGGTTCCCGTGCTTGGGGTCGTCGCCGCTCATGAACAGGAAGTTCGGGAGCCCGAGCGCGGCCGCGCCCAGCAGGTCGGCCTGCAGCGCGATGCGGTTGCGGTCGCGCCCGGTGATCTGGACGATCGGCTCCACGCCGGCCTCGCGCACGAGCAACGCCGCTGGGATCGCGGCCATGGCCGCGACGGCGCGGTTGCTATCGGTGACGTTCACGGCGTCGACGCTGTCCTTGAGGACGCCGGCGCGCCGCTTCACGACCGTACCCGATGCGCTCTTCGGCGGATTGAGCTCGGCGGTGACGACGAACTCGCCCTGCCGGAGGAGCGCTGCCAGGTTGCTCAAATAAAAACGACCTCTCCATCTCAAGAGAAGTCGCCCTTGTCGGGTCGACCCTCTCTCATCTTTCCCTGTCTTCAGGGCCGGAGTTGGCACCGTAGCGGGCCTCCGCTGGTTGCCGAGGCGTCATCGGGCCGTTCCCTCAGCCTCTTCTGGATGAAAAAGGGATCGCGTATGAACTTTGGCCGAATCGTAACACGTACACT
>JBKPCZ010000174.1:0-2492 GCA_046727665.1 Chloroflexota bacterium | reverse complement strand
GAGCGTGGTCATCGAGAGCCCGCGGCCGAGCACGTTGAACAGCACGAGCAGCGCGAGACCGAGGGCGAGCGTGGGCAGCATGAGCGGCGACATGAAGACCGCGTCGAGCACGCGCGCCCACGCCTCACGCCGCCGCGCGAGCGCGATCGCACCCGCGACCGCGAGCACCGTGGCGATGGCCGTCGCCAGCGCTGCCACCTCCACGCTGAGCCACGCCGCCGCGAGGATCTCCGGTGAATCATTCCACAGGGCGAGGTACCAGCGCGGCGAGTAGCCCGGCGGCGGGAACTTCAGCGAGTATGCGCTCGTGAACGAGGTGATCACGACGATCAACGTCGGCGCCACGAGCAGCACGATCGCGACCCCGCCCGCGAGACCGAATGCGAGCGCAAACGACCATCGCTCGATGCGGGAGGCGCGGCTCTCGCGCGTGCGGAGGTCGTCAGCCATGCGCGAGGGTCTCCGTGCGACGGCTCACGACGCTCACGACGATGACGATTGCGAGCACGGCCCCGAGCAGGATCATCGCCACGGCGGCGGCGAACGGGTAGTTGTTCGCCTGAATGGCCTGCTGGTACATGTACTGCGGCATCAGCATGAGCTGGCCGCCTCCCACGAGCGTCTGGGTGACGAACGCGCTCACCGACCCCGCGTAGACGAGCAGACAGCCCGCGAGCAGCCCCGGCGCGGAGAGCGGGAGCGTGACCTCGATGAACGTGCGCCAGCGCCCCGCGCCCAGCGCGTGCGACGCGTGCCGCAGGTTGGGATCGATGTTCCCGAGCGCGGTGATGACCGGGAGCACCATGAGCGGGAGCTGGATCTGCGCGAGCGCCACCACGACCGCCGACGGCGTGTACAGCAGACGGACGGGCGCATCGATGAGCCCGATCGCCGCGAGCATGCTGTTCACGATGCCCTGCCGGCCCAGGATGACCACCCACGCGAACGTGCGCACCACGGCACTGGTGAGGAGCGGCAGCACGATCACGAGCATGAGCACGCGCTGCACGGCCGCGGGCGCCACCATGTAGAGGTAGGCGAGCGGATAGCCGATGAGGAGCGCCATCGCGGTGGCCAGGAGGCCCAGCCACAAGGTCTGCCCGAGCACGGCCATGTTGAAGCGATCGGTGAGGAACTTCACGTATTGCGCGACACCGGGCGTGGTGATGCCGGAGTCATTGTAGAAGCTCACGATGCCGAGAAGCCCGAGCGGCGCGAACACGAATACCACGAAGAAGAGCGCGAGGGGCAGCACGAGTTGCCACTCGCGCGCGACCGGCTTCATTCCGCGAACACCGAGACGGGCGCGCCGGGAGCGAGCGCCACCCGTACCACGTCACCCGGCGCGTGCGGCGTCACGCCGGCCCCGCGCGACGTCGTGACCTTCAGCGTGGTGCCGTCGCTCAGCACCACGTCGTAGACGACGAGCGGGCCGAGCGGCAGCACGAGCTCGATCTTGGCGTCGAGGCCCGGGCTGGTTTGTCCGACGAAGCACAGATGCTCCGGGCGTACGGCGAGGACGACGGGCTGGACGGACGGCGCGTTGACGGCGCCGAGGGGCAGGCGGCCCGCCGCGCACTCGAGCCTGACACCGTCGACGAGCTTCCCGCGCAGCAGGCTGGCCGTGCCGACGAAGGTCGCCACGAAGAGACTGGCGGGACGATCGTAGATCTCGTCGGGCCGCGCGAACTGCTCGACCCGCCCGTGGCTCATCACCGCCACGCGGTCGGCGAGGCTCAACGCCTCTTCCTGGTCGTGCGTCACCATGATGGTGGTGATGCCGAGCTCGCGCTGCAGGCGCTTCACCTCGATCTGCATGTCGAGGCGCAGATTCTTGTCGAGCGCGCCGAACGGCTCGTCGAGCAGGAGAACGCGCGGGCTCACGGCGAGCGTCCGTGCCAGCGCCACGCGCTGCTGCTGCCCGCCCGAGAGCTGGCGGGGCAGCCGGCGCGCGAAGCTTTCCATGCGCACGAGCGCAAGCATCCGCCCCACCGTGTCCGTGATTTCCCGTCGCGGTGCGCCGCGGGCGCGAAGGCCGTACCCGACGTTCGCTTCCACCGTCATGTGGGGGAACAGCGCGTAGTTCTGGAAGACGATGCCGGCACCGCGCTCGTTCGGAGGCAAATCGTCGACCACGCCACCCCCCACCGAGACGTGTCCGCCGCTCTGCCGCAGGAGCCCCGACACGATGCGCAAGAGCGTCGTCTTGCCGCAGCCGCTCGGTCCGAGAAGCGCCACGATCTCGCCTGGTTCGACGCGAAGGCTCACGCCATCGACGGCGACGGTGTGGCCGAAGCGATGGGTGATGTCTTCGAGGCTGAGAGCGACGCCGTGGGTGGTCACTGGCAGTTTTGAGCTCTTTGTAAGAAGATAGGCCGCGCTCGTCAACGCCGCCGGGGCCGCATGATAATCCTTCTGACCGACCACAAGGAGATTCGACCATGGGCGACGGCATCGCACGGCGTGACGCGCTGAAGGGCCTGGCCGCGCTC
>JBKPCZ010000173.1:0-5592 GCA_046727665.1 Chloroflexota bacterium | reverse complement strand
CGCGGTGAGCGTGATCGCCAGGTGCTGCAGCACGAGCGCGAGGATCGCGGGAGCGAAGAACGCCACGAACGTCGGCTGGGCCGGTGCCATGTTCTTCGCCTCGAGCCGCAGCGGCGAGGCCATAACCTCGGCGGGTATCTGCACGGGGGGCGTGCCGATGGAGATCTTGTCGATCCCCAGCGATTGCAAGGCGGACTTCAGCAGCTGTCGGTTGAGCTCCTGCACGAGTCCGACGGCGGTCGCCTGCGCGATGCTCGCCTTCACCGGGTCCATCTCGTTCCACTCGACGATCAACGAGGTCTGCTCGCCGTGCTCGAACCGCGCCCGAAAGTCCGTCGGCAGCACAACGACCATGCGCGCGTCGCCGCGACGCACGCGTTCGTAGGCGCCCTCCGTGTCCGGCGTGACGTCCACGATGCTGAGCGCGGCACCAACCATCCGGCGGTAGGTTTCGGCGTCCGCGGGCAATTCGCTGCCCGCGGGGACCACGATGACGGTCTCGAGCGCACGGCGCTCACCGCTGTACCCGAGCCCAAAGAGCGCGACGACAGCCAGCGGGCCGAGCATCAGGCTCGCGATCGCGCCGGGCCGGCGCGCGAGTTCCCGTATCTCCTTGAGCATCACGGCAGTGATTCGCGTGAACGCCTTCGCCAGCGAGATCATGCGGCCGCACCAGCCGCCGGGCGCTCCGCTTCAGCGCGTTCAACGATCGCGGCAAAGACCTCGCTGAACGACGGCTGGTACGGATCGATCGAGACGACGCCGGAGTTCTGCGCCCGCACGGCCTCGACGAGGAGAGGTGTCACCGCACCGGCATCGTCGGCGACGAGGACGATCTTGCGCGGCTCGGTCTGACGGATCCGCGTGATGCCGGCCACCGCGCGCAGCGCCTCTCCGTCGACGGGGCGCTCGGTCGTGAGCTCCACGATCTCGCCGCCCCAGATCCCATGCCGCAGCGCTTCGGGCGTGTCGAGCGCGATCACGCGTCCGCGGTGGAGCACGGCGACGTGGTCGCACAGCTCCGCCTCCTCGACCGATTGCGTCGTGACCAGGAGCGTTCGCGTCTCGCGCAGGCGCCGAAACTCGTCCCAGATCTCTCGCGACAGCATTGGATCCACCCCGGCCGTGGGCTCGTCGATGAAGAGCACGACAGGTTCATGCACGAGCCCGCATGCGACCTCGAGCCTGCGTCGCATGCCGCCTGAGAGATCCCTCGCCAGCCGGTCGCGGACCTCCCAGAGGCCGAGCAGCTCGAGCACCTGACGCACGCGCTTCCGTCGCCGCCACCAGAAGATCCCGAACAGCGACGCGACGAAGGCCACGTTCTCCGATGCCGTCAGGTCGGGATAGAGCACGAAGTCCTGAGGGACGTAGCCGATGCGTTCTCGCGTGGCACGCCGAAAGGCGCGAGGGGCTTCGCCGAGCACGCGGATCTCACCGGACGTAGGGAGGAGGGTCCCGGTGAGCATACGAACAAGCGTGGTCTTTCCCGAGCCGCTCGGGCCTATGAGTCCGAGCAGCGCGCCCTGTGGGACCGTCATCGTGACGCCATCGATCGCGACCACGTCGCCAAACGAGCGGAACACATCCTTGACGCGGATGGGCTCGGAATGGATCTCCGGCGTACTCAACGCCGCTCAGCGAAGCAAGCACTGTGCCGAAGCAAGCAGGCTGCCGTCGGCTCCGCCGTTTGAGCTCGATATCTGCCGTCGGATCGCCGAGGCCTGCATACGGGGCGTGAACTAAGGCTCGCCGCGCCCGATCTTGCTCCTCACGCATACGGGCCCGCATACGGTCGGGGCTGACGCTCACGGAGAAATCGCTCAGAAAGCAGTGCCGGTCGGAGATAAGCGATGCAACTTCAGTTCGAAGCCACGCCGCTTTGGTTCTACATCCTTCGCGAGGCCGACCTCATGGCCGACGGTCGCCATCTGGTCGGGGTGGGCGCGCAGATCGTCGGTCAGATGATCCTCGGCGTCCTGCAGACCGACGCGAACTCCTTCGTCGTCGCGCAGCGGATTTGGAGACCGACCCTTCCTGCGCCATTCAGTAGCCCGGATGACTTCCAGATGGGTCGACCTTCTCGCGTTCGCCGGAGTCGACCCGGCAAGCCGACGCCAGTAGATCCCATGAATCGCGGAGGTGCGAAATGAACAAGGTCGCGGTCCTGATCCTCGTCGTCGCGTCGCTCATCCCAGGCTCATCGCGTGCTTCGACCGCTTCGCTCGAGCCGAAGGCCGTCCTCGACTGGAACATCATCGCTGTCGCGACGGTGCGCAGCCGGGTACCGGCGGTGTTCCAGCCCGAGGGTTACGTCTACCTGTCGTACGTCCAGGCCGCGGTCTACGACGCGGTCACGAAGATCGAAGGTCGATATCTCCCGTACCACGACTTCGCGATCGATCCCGCGACGGTCGCCGCTGCGTCGCCCGATGCCGCCGTCGCGGCAGCCGCCTACACGGCGCTCGCCTTCTACTTCCCAGATCAGGCCACGACGCTCGCGTCGACCTACGAGGCGTATCTCTCGGCGCTTCCCGACGCTGGCAAGGCCGAGGGCGTCGCCGTGGGCCAGGCCGCCGCGAACGACATCGTCGCGCTGCGCATGAACGACGGCCGCAACGCGCCGTCAGACCCGACCCTCGGTCACGGCGCGCTCGAGCCGGGGGTGTGGCAGCTCGCATCCCCCACGGCGTCCGCCCAAACACCGTGGCTCGCGACGCTGACGCCCTTCGTGATCGAGCGCCCCGCACAGTTCCGCGCCGATCCGCCGCCCGCCCTATCGAGCGCCGCGTACGCGGAGCAGTTGAACGAGACGAAGGCGTACGGCGCAAAGAACAGCACCGTTCGCACCGCGGAGCAGACGGCCGCGGCCTACTTCTGGAACGGCAACGTGATCAACCAGTACAACCAGGCCCTACGCGACATCGCAACCGGGCATGGCTTCGACCTGGTGCAGACCGCGCGCGCGCTCGCCATGGGCGACATGGTCGGAGCCGACTCGTTCATCGGCTGCTGGGACTCGAAGTACCACTACCTCTTCTGGCGCCCCTTCACCGCGATCCAGCACGCCGACATCGACGGCAACGATGCGACGGTGGCCGACGCGACGTGGGCTCCGCTCGCGCTCACGCCCGGTCATCCTGAGTACCCGTCGGCCCACGGATGCATCACTGGCGCGATCGTCGAGGTCTTCAGTGCGCTCCTCGGTCCGAACAAGATCGACGTGACGATCTGGGGCGGGGAGAACGGGAGCATGGCGCTCACGACGTTCCGAACGTTCGAGAAGGCGAACGACATCAACAAGTCGGTCATCGACGCGCGCGTCTGGATCGGATTCCACTTCCGCGGCGCCGTCGTGGCCGGCGTCGTGCTCGGTCGGCAGACCGCCCACTGGACGCTGCAGCGCTACTTCCTGCCGGTCCAGTGATGCCGAATACCTGGTTGAGGCGTACGTCCCGCGCTCGCACGCGCGGGCCACATCACGGGTCTAGCGGCGATGCTGTTAGCGGTTGCGCACGCACCCGGAAAGCACAATGCTGCGCTCGACCCGATGGCAATGCTTGGGTTCCTCGGAGCGCCCTCGTACGAAGACGGTCAGCGGCGCATCGCCTTGAACCTGAGGCCCAAGGCCCTCGCCCTGCTGGCATACGTGGCTCTCGCCGGGCACCCTGTTTCCCGTCGGGAACTGCGCCGTCTGATCTTCCCGGACGTAGACGAGCCGGCATCGTCATTGCGCTGGCACTTCGCGAATTTGCGTCGGGTGCTGCCGGCTCCGGTAACGGCATGCTTCCGAGGCACACGAGAGACCGTGTCTATCGAGATTTCGACCGACGTCGCCGCATTTCGCGCCGCCGCGACGAGGACACTGCATGGCTTCGAGCCGACCCTCGCGCGCGAGGCGGTTGACCTATACCACGGCGATCTTCTGAGCGGCCTCGGAGTGAAGGCGGCGCCAGACTTCGAGACCTGGTTGTATGTGGAGCAAGAGCAACTGCGACAGTTATTCCGTCGTGTCGTCGTGACCCTGGCACGATGGCTGATCGACGAAGGTCGCGCGGAGGAAGCTGTCGATCCGCTCGGTCGACTCCTGTCGGTCGATCTCTACTGCGAGGATGCGCACACGCTGCTCATTGAGGCATACCTCAGCCATGGCGATCGACAGAATGCCGAGGCGGCGTATGCCCGCTACGAACGGATCGTCCGTGACGAACTCCAGGCCGAGCCGCGTCCTGAAACGCAGCGCCTCTTGGCACGGCGGCCGGGCCGCGGTCGGCCGCTGCCGCGGGATGGCTTCCTTACGCTGCGCGAGATCACCCTTCACGTCGTGGAATGGCCCGCGAACGGGCCGACGATCGTCGCCGTCCACGGCGTGGGCGCAGGGGCGTATGTCTTCAGCACGCTTGCAGAGAGGCTACAGCCGGACATCCGTGTCATTGCGCTGGACCTCCGCGGCCGCGGCTACAGCGACAAGCCGCCGAGCGGCTACGGCCTGGTGCCTGAGGTCGACGACGTCCTCCAACTCATCGTTGCCCTCGGGCTCGAGCGCCCGATCCTGCTCGGGCATTCGTCGGGTGGAACGATCTGCACGTTCGTCGCTACCAGGACGAGCCTCAGCGGCATCGTGCTCATGGATGCGACGATCGGCGACCGTGCGTTCACAGAGAACGCGATTGCCCATCTCGCCCCGGTGGTGGAGAACCAGACCAAAGAGCGATTCGCGGATCTGGAGCAGTACATAAAGCTATACCGGGCACAACGCGAAATGTCGGACGAGGCGGAGCGCATGCTTGATCGATTCATGTACTTCAATCTGGCCCGACTCCCCGACGGTACGTACCGACGACGACTTCTCACCCAGGCGGTCGTCGAGGAGTGGGCATCCCTCGTCTCGGCGGATACGCTCGGCGAATTGTCCCGGGTGCGCTGCCCGATCCTCATCTGCCAGTCGCTGCGGCCGTGGCTTGGCGGCCTCCCGTACTACGACGAGGGGACCGTAGTCGCCCAGTTGCGCGCGGCGCCTAAAGCGGAATTGGTGAAGGCCGCAAACAGCCACCATGTGTCGCTGCCCCGTGATCCCGAGCCGAACGTCGTCGCGGCGATCCGGTCATTTGCGCATCGCGTTGCTGACGAGCGACTGCCGCAACCCGCTGGTGCCGCGGCCGACCCTCGATGACGAGGCGCCGCTTGATAGGCGCGGCGGCTCCGCTATTCGCCCGCCGCGGCACCGATCCAACCACCGACTGCGACTGGACGTCACAGCCGAGAAGCGGACTGGACGAGAAGCGACTCGCGTGAGAACGCAGTAGCGACGAGGCCGCCTAACGCGCCACTCATGTCGAGGGCCCCGGCGGCTTAGACCGGAGGCCCGTGGAACGATCTGGATGATCGCTTCCCCCACATCTCTGGTCCTGCCTAGCATTGCCCCATGAGCGAGAAGCGAACGACTGCTCGGGCAT
Organism: Chloroflexota bacterium; assembly: GCA_046727665.1. Taxonomy (GTDB): domain Bacteria; phylum Chloroflexota; class Limnocylindria; order P2-11E; family P2-11E; genus CF-39. Next base: position 136 of record JBKPCZ010000173.1, on the reverse strand, counting down.
TCCACGCCGCCGTGGGAGTCGAGGACTGGCGGGTCCTTTTCTCTGGCGCCCACGCCTACTTCCACGTCGGATCGTTCGCGGAAGCAGCAAGGTTTGTGGCCGCGATCGCCGAAGTTGCGGAGGTTGTGGGCCACTT
>JBKPCZ010000172.1:0-8699 GCA_046727665.1 Chloroflexota bacterium | reverse complement strand
GGCCAAGCCCGTGTGCAGCGAGCCATGCGCGCTCGCTCTGCGCTCCGCGGAGGCTCCGCCTAGGAACGAACTAGCAGGAGGCCCCGGGAAACGCAAGCGAGCGACGCACGTCGCTCGCTTTTTTCTTGGCTGCGAGTCACTCGGACTCGCGTGAACCTTAACAACTGAAGATCGGAAGGAGGTCCTGTCGAAAAGTGACACGGAAAATGCCCGCGTTCATGGGGCACCATTGATGTCGGGTCGTACTAATTCGTGCTCAGAGGGCCGACACACAAAGTGCCCATCCACACGCGCGATGCGAAGCGAGCGCGACCAGCTGCACCGCGCGAGCGAAAAGCAAGCGCGTGGTGCAGACACAGTTGGGCCGCCATGTTGGATGTGCAGACTGGTGCGATGAGTCAGCCGTCACCATCCGGCTCACAGCAGGCGCAGCGCGTCTACGACGCGCTCTTTCCCTATCACGTCGAGGTCTGCGCCGTCACGCAGTATCGACGCAAGCACTTCAAACCCGGTGGTTGGGGCGGGCACGCCACGATGTTCGTCAGTGGCGCCGAGATCGAGCGCGACGCGAGGTACCCGCGCCTGCGCCTGCTGCCGGAGGGGAGCGACGTCACAGGCTCCGGTGCGGGCATCAGTGTCAATCAGATCTTCAGGAACGTGAATTGGGTCGCGATCCCGGGGCGCGACGAGTTCTTCCGCGGCGGGCTCGCGCCGGATCGGACCCTCGACGAAGCCTTCTACGAGGCCGCGGTGCGAAGGGCGTCGGAGGCGGGCTGGTTCGCCGACATCAGGGTCAAGGACGCGCTTATGAAGCAGAAGCCGACGGCCATGCCCACGCAGGAGTTCATCGTGCGCAATTCGATCGGCACGGACTTCGCGCTGAATTTCGCACGTAACGCGTACTGCGCACGGCTGCCGATGAGCCGCGAGCGGCTGGGCAAGGTGATCGCGTTCCTCAACGGCGTCAATGAGCGTGCGCAGCTCGCGGGCTACACGTGGGACGCCTACACGAACAACTGCAGTCACGTACTGCACAACGCGCTCGCCGCGGCGGGCGTGTGGGACCCGAAGGAGGCGCGCGACCCGGGCGCGCTGAGCATGGTCAGGAACATCCTGAGCGTGGCCAAAGCCATGGCCTTCGAGCGCTTGGCCGACTTCTCGTTCCCGGCCAATAGCTTCGTGCGCGTCTACGAAGCCGGCAACGAACGGCCGATCGACGACGTCCTCGCTGCGTTCGACGACCACGACGTCGCGCGCACGATGCACGAGGGCTGGACGAGCACCGGCCCGGGCGCGCTCATCATCACCGCTCCGATGCTCGACCCGTCACGGAACGAGCTCTTCGACGCCGGCGTCGATCCATTCCTCGTCTCCGTGCCGCTCGCCTGGGACAAGAAGACGAAGTTCGAGATCTTGACGCGCCGTCCGCCGTCGAGCCTCACCGACCTCGGCGCGAATCTGGCGCACTGGCGCGAGCGCTATGCACGGACCCTCGAAAGGCAGCGGCCGCTGGAGGACGAACTGACCCTCGTCGGCGACGAGGACAAGCAGCGGTTTCGCCAGTTCTACGGCGGCTTCTACGAGCACGCTGCCGGCGAGCTGCGCAGGACGGACGCGCGGATCGTGGACTACCGGCGAATGGTCGCTCCGGTCTAGCCGCGCCCGCGGGCGTATCGTCGCGGTCCATCGACAGCGACGTCATCGTCGTCGGCGCCGGTCTCGCCGGGCTCGTGGCCACCGCGGAGCTGGCGGACGCTGGACGCCGCGTGCTGCTCGTCGAGCAGGAGCCGGAGACATCGCTCGGCGGTCAGGCGTTCTGGTCGTTCGGCGGCCTGTTCATGGTCGATACGCCGGACCAGCGCCGACTGCGCATGCGCGACTCGCGCGAGGCGGCCTTACGCGACTGGCTGGCCTATGCGGAGTTCGACCGCGACGAGGACGCTTGGGCCCGGCGCTGGGCGGAGGCCTACGTCGACTTCGCGTCCGGAGAGATGCACGCATGGCTTCGCCAACAAGGGGTGCGGTGGTTCCCGCTGGTGCAGTGGGCCGAGCGTCGTGGCAACTCCGTCCCGCGCTTTCACATCACCTGGGGCACGGGACCGGCGATCACCGCTCCGTTCGTTCGCCGCGTCCGCGCCGCGACCTCGACGCGTGGGGTGTCGCTGCGGTTCCGCCATCGCGTGACCGATCTCATCACGAACGCCGGCGCGGTCGAGGGCGTGTCCGGAGACGTGCTCGCGCCGAGCTCCACCCCGCGGGGCACGCCCAGCTCCCGCGACGTCGTCGGGTCCTTCACGCTTCGCGCACCCGTCGTGGTCCTCGCGTCGGGAGGGATCGGCGGCGACCACGAGCTCGTTCGACGCCACTGGCCGTCGCGGCTCGGCGCGCCGCCCGCGCGGATGCTCTCGGGGGTACCGGATCACGTCGACGGTCGCGTCCTGGAGGTCGCGCAAGCCGCCGGAGCGCGGGCTGTCAATCTCGATCGGATGTGGAACTACCCCGAGGGCGTGCGGAACTTCGCGCCGCTGTGGACGCGCCACGGGATCCGCATCCTGTCGGGGCCGTCGCCGCTCTGGCTCGACGCGCACGGCCGTCGACTGCCGCCGCCGCTCTTTCCGGGCGCGGACGCCCTCGGGGCGCTCGCGCACATCACGCGCTCGGGAAGCGACCACTCCTGGTTCGTCCTGGACTCCAGGGTCCTCGGCCGCGAGTTCGCGCTCTCGGGCTCGGAGCAGAACCCCGATCTCACCGGCAAGAGCGTGCGGATGGTCCTCGCACGGGCACTGCCGAACGCCGTCAAGCCAGTCGAGCAGTTCGGCCGCCGGGGCGCGGACTTCGTATTCGCGGGCTCGCCGCACGAGCTGGCCGCGAAGATGAACGCGCTCGCCGGTGATGCCGAGATCGACGGCGCGGAGCTCGAGCGCACGATCCGGGATCAGGACGAGCAGGCGCTGGCAGCAGTGCCGACCGATGCGCAGATCGGCGCGATCCGAGATGCCCGCCGCTACATCGGCGATCGTCTCATCAGGGTGTCGCGACCACATCGCATGCTCGATCCGAACGTCGGCCCGCTCGTCGCGGTCCGTCTCTGGATCCTCACGCGAAAGACGCTCGGCGGACTCCAAACGGACCTCGCCGGGCGCGTTCTACGCCAGACGGGTGAGCCGCTCGCGGGACTGTATGCCGCGGGGGAGATCGCGGGATTCGGCGGCGGTGGCATGCATGGTTACCGCTCGCTGGAGGGAACGTTCCTCGGTGGATGCATCTTCGGAGGGCGCGTCGTCGGACGAGCGGCCGCGGGCTGAGTCGAGACGGAGGAGGCTGAGCACACGCCCGGTCATGGCGTAGCGTTTGCACCATGAGCCGGGAAGTCGAGGAGTTGAACCGGGGCCTGCTGCGCGCCCGCGACGCCATGGACCGTGCCTACGCCGAGCCGCTGAACGTGCGCGCGGTGGCCGCGGTGGCCCATCTCTCCGAGGCGCACTTCAGCCGCAGCTTCCGCGCCACCTTTGGGGAAACACCACACCGTTACCTGCAGCGCCGGCGGGTGGAGCGCGCGATGTTCCTGTTGCGCGAGACCGACCGCAGCGTCACCGACGTCTGCTTCGACGTCGGTTTCACCAGCCTGGGGACCTTCAGCCGTACGTTCCGCGACATCGTGGGCGAGACGCCGTCGGACTACCGCTTGGGGCACGGGCCGATCATGGCGCCCAACTGCATCTGGATGGCGGGCACCCGGCCGGTCGTGGCGGCGGGCGCGATGATGCGATCGAGCAGTTTTGGAGAAGCGGACGCGTCCGCGGCTCCCTAACCTGAGCGTCGTCCCCATCAAACCTCGCAGAGGAGAGAACAAGCGATGATCAACAAGCTGAACGTCACCTCGGTCAAGGTCCTCGACCAGAACGAGGCGCTCGACTTCTACGTCAACAAGCTCGGGCTGGAGAAGGGCCAGGACATCAAGCAGGGTCCCTTCCGCTGGCTGACCGTGCGCGTCCCAGGCGACCCCGGCGTCGAGATCCAGTTGGAGGAGCCGGGCCCGCCGCTCCACGATGACGCCACCGCCGCGCAATTGCGTGAGCTGATCACCAAAGGCGCGATGAGCTCCCTCGTCTTCCTTACGGACGACGTCCGGGGTCTGTACGAGACCCTCCAGGCGCGCGGCGTCACCGACTTCACCCAGGAGCCCATCGAGCACTTCTACGGCACCGACATGGGCATCCGCGACCCCTTCGGCAACGCCATCCGGATCCTCCAGCACGCGAAGGTCGCCAACAAGGTGACGGCCTGATATGGCTGAGAAGAAAGCTGCGAAGAAGATCACGAACAAGTCCGCTAACCGCACGGGCCGCAAGTCATCGGGGGCACTCACGGCCGAGGAAAAAGCCGCGATGAGAGAGACGGTCCGGGAGCGGAAGGCGGCCGCCCGGGGCGAGAACGACGAGAAGGCTGTGCTCGCGAAGATCGCCGAGATGTCGGCGTCGGATCGCGGCATCGCGAAGCGGCTGCATGAGCTCATCAAGTCGAGCGCCCCGTCCCTATCGCCGAAGACGTGGTACGGGATGCCGGCCTATGCCAACAGCGACGGCAACGTCATCTGCTACTTCACACCCGCGGATAAGTTCAAGTCGAGGTACGCGACGTTCGGCTTCAACGACCGTGCGAGGCTCGACAGTGGCAGCATGTGGCCGACCTCCTTCGCGCTGAAGGAATTGACCGCTGCCGACGAGGCAAAGATCGGCGCGCTCGTGAAGAAGGCGGTGAGCTGAGGACTCAGCTCCGCAGCCAGAGCGTCGCGCCGATCCACGCGAGGCCGATGGCCAGCAAGATCCCGAACAGAGCCGATCCGATCTGACCCGCGAGCGGCGGCAGGAACTCCGCAACGAAGAAGACGAAGAAGAACCCCGCGGTGGCGACGAGGATCATCACCGCGGCGGGACGCGGGAAGATACCTGCCTGGAGCGTGGCGATGCCGGTGAGCAGCAGGCCGAGCGTCAGGGCGATTCCCAGGACGAACGCGAGGACGCTCTCACCGGGTGGAACGTTGTGCGTCGGATCCAGCAACGGCGGCGCGGCCACGGCGACGAGGAGAAGGATCCCGGTCGCCAGCAGCGCGTGGCCCGCGAGTCCAAGCGCGCCTGTCGCATCGGCCTGCGCGGCGTACATGCCCGGTAGTCCAAGGAGGAATGCCGCCGCTGCGACCATGAGCAGGGCCGCGTTCGCCGTCGGGAGCGGTTGAGCGATGAGCGGGCGCACCGCGAACGACACGATGCCGACGCCCACCGCGAGCGCGCCGAGAATGAGCGAAAGGCCGCTCCAGTGGATCGCTTCGTTCATCGCCGTCTCCTCACCGCTGCGACGCCATGAACTCGGACGCGAGCACGCTCGAGATCACGTTCACGACGACCAGCAGCACGATCGCTCCCACGACCTCTCGTGCCCATACGAAGCCACCGCGGTGCCGCAGCTCCCGCCAGGCGACGACCGATGCCCAGGCACCGAAGATCAGACTCCCGAGGTGCGCGATGTCGGCATATGGCGGGAGCGCGCGGCACGGCGGAAGACAGAACAGGATCGACAGACCATTGGCGCCCAGCGCCCAGCCGAAGGTGAGGACGAACGCGGTCGCCATCCACGCGCGATCGGCGCGGAGCGCAAGCGCCACGGCCCACGCGGCGTAGAGGAGTCCCTCGAGGCCGAGCAGGATCGCGGCAGACGGCGTCATCACCGCGCGATCGGTGCCGAACAGCCCGACGAACCAGTCCTGGATCGCGTGCGCGTAGCTGAACAGGATGGCGGCCGCCTGCGTCCAGAGGAATAGGCGCGGTTCGTTGGTACGCCGCTCTATCGTCACGACGCGAGTACTGCGGCTAGGCCCGAGCGCGTCAAGGGCTGGGCGCGTTTGGTGAAAAAGAGCGCCGAACGTTAACCCGCGAACACCTCGTCGAAGCGAGCCGGCGCGACCCCGGCGTCGACGAGGTACGCGCGCAGCACGGTGATCGCCTGGCGCCAGAGGACGCCCGGGGGGAGCTCCTGGTTCGTCACGGCGGCCGCGATGACGATCGCGACCATCGTTTGGGCCAGATCCCGGGCGCGCTCGCCGAGCGTCGGCACACATTGCAGAAGCAGCTCGCCGATCGCCAGCGTCGGGCTCTTCAGATCGTGCCGGGCGAAAGGGTCTTCGGTCTGCTGCCCGGCCTCGATCGCAAGCCGAATCGCCAGCACGACGAGGTCGATGTCGTTGATCGCGAGCTCGAGGGCGGCGCGAAGGCCGCGCAGGGGATCCGCATACTCCGCCGCGGTTCGGCGCATCATCGCCGCGCAGTAGCCCCGCGGTGGCAGTGCGAGCGGGAACAGCGCGAGATCGCGCTTCGACGGGAAGTAGCGATAGAGCGCCGGCGCGGACACGCCGCACGCGTGGGCGATCGCCTTCATCGTCACCTGTCGGTACCCGAAGGTGCGGAGCACCGGCGCCGCGCGCGTGTACAACTCCACGCGATGCTTGTACGGGTCGTACGGATGCCGACCGCTGCGTTGACGCGCTGCGAGCGCCACGGAGCGCAACGATAACGCGTGCGTGAATGTTCGCGTCACTCCTTCACGACTCTCGATCGCATCAGGCGCCCGCGATCACGTGGAGAACGACGTCGCCCGAGAAATGCGCGACCATTGCGGCCTCGAGCCCATCGCGCCAGTAGAGCCATCCGCAGACGACACCGATGACGGCATTGAGGACGATCGCCCGGCCGTGACGAGCAGCGTCAGTGCCGCGAGCGCCGCCGTTGCGGGCAAATGACCCAAGCCAAAGAGGACCGCCGCGACGATGTTCGCCGTCCAGAAGACACCAGGCGGTCGCTCGGGCCAGATCCGCGTGAGCAGCCACGCGACGGCCGACATCACGAACAGCCGCAGCAGGATCTCCTCGGTGATGCCGCCCCTCGAACGACGCGAGGAATCCGACTAGGCGGCCGGGCGCGGACGCCTTCGCCGTCACAGCCGACGTCGCATCGCTGAAGATCGTTACCGCGAGCGCGATCACGATGAGGCTCACGACCACGCCGAGAATGGCCGCACGAGCGAGATGGCTTTCCCGCAGCGAACGCCGCACATTCGCACCGGATGCCAGCGCTTCAAAGACCGGCGCTCGCAGTCCGACGGCACGGGCGGCGAGGAGGCCGATGCCTACCGCCCCCGCGATCTGCAGCCCGGTGTTGACGAGCGCGCCGAGAACAAGCAGGGCCAGAGGTGGCGGATTCGGCGCGCTGGGAAGCAGCGCGAGCTGGTACGGAACGACCATGAGCGCCGCGACCGTCCCGGCTGCGACGAGGATCGCGAACTGACGCCAGGGAGAGGCAGCGACCAGACCGCGAGGCTACATGAATCCGTCGACGGCACGCAGGAATTCGTCGGTGCGCGTCCAGATCAGTGTGTGGTCCGCTCCATCGATGACGACCAACTGGGAGCCGCGGATCCCGTCGTGGAGCATTTTCGCGTGGTGCATCGGCACGGCCTGGTCGTTCGCTGCGGCGAGGACGAGCGTCGGGCACGTGATCTCGCCGAGGCGGCGCCGGCTGTCGAAGGCCATCATCTCGTGCCACGCGAGGCGCATCTTTTCCTGGTCCTGCGACGCCATGATCCCGACGAGCCAGTCCGCCTGCTGCCGCGTCGTCTGTGCCGCGCCCTGCGCGAGGCCGAACTTGGCAAGCCGGCGGATCGAGATGAAGCGGAGGAGGATCGATCCGAGGATGCCCTCGACCTTCTCGCGCGGCGTGGCCATGTTGTATGCGTATGTGCAGCCGAGGACGAGGCGGCCGCATCGCGTGGGGTGATCCAGCGCGAGCTGCTGCGCGATCGCGCCGCCCTGCGAATAGCCGAGGACCGCGGCGGAAGTGATGCCGAGGTGGTCAAGGAGTACCGCGAGATCGGCGGCGAGCTGCGCCGCGTCGTATGGCGGTGGGAGGTCGCGGCTGCGTCCGTGTCCGCGGAGGTCGGGAACGATCACACGATGTCGCTCGGCGAAGTGATCGACGACCGGATCGAACATGTCGCCGGACACCATCAGCCCGTGGATGAGCAGGAGCGCCGGGCCCGATCCGCGCTCGGTGTGATAGACGAGCGGCTGCGCCGTGCTAGTCGTAGTGCTTCACCGAGGGCCACGCGCGCACGACGTCGGCGTTGGTGCTCGCCGGCGTCCGCAGCACGAGGATGGGCACCTCTCTCTCAAAGGGCACGCACAGCGGACAGCGCTCAACGACCGCGACGGTGATCTGCGCGCCGCTGTTCTGGAAGTCCGTGGCCGGAAAGCCGACCGTGATCAACACCTGACCCGAACAGCCGTCCGGTCCCCAGAGGTAGTAGTTGTTGTGACCGCTCACCACCGGCGGCAACGCTCCCGGAGGGGCGAGCTGCTCGAGAGCCCCGGCCTGGCCGTAGTTGCTCGCCAGGACGCAGGCCTGCGCGCGCTCGGCGGGCGACAGATCGGCATAGACGCGCTCGACGGTGCGCGTGAGGCTGTCCCAACCGAGGCGGTCGGCGAGCACCTGCTCCAGCACGCCATACGTCCGCGCGGTCGTTTCGGGCGGGAGGATCGGCATGACGCCCGGCGCGAGGAGCAGCCCGCCGAGCGCGATGAGCGCGATATACGCGGGGCGGATCCAGGCGAGACGCGGCCGCGGTCGCCAGCGCTCGATGACCACGGCGCC
>JBKPCZ010000171.1:0-7798 GCA_046727665.1 Chloroflexota bacterium | reverse complement strand
TGGTGACGGGCGCGCTGCAGCGCCTCGAGGACCAGGCGGCGCGGTACGGTCATGCGCTTCCCGCTCGCGCGCAGCAGGGCGTCGATCTCCACCGCCGCAAGCCTCGCGCAAACGCCACCGTGTTGCAACAGGTCACTATTGCGGCTGTTTGCGATAAGTGTTGGCGCTGGGTAGGCTGCGGCGCGTGGATCTCAGCCTCGTCGCGCTGCTTCTCGGCATGGTCGCGCTCGGGTTCCGCCACGGATTCGACTGGGATCACATCGCCGCGATCACCGACATCACGAGCACTACGACGGCCGGGCACGCCGAGGTCGACGTGCCCGTGAGGTCTCCTGTGACGCCGCACGGCCACGAGGCGGCTGAGATGCGCGGCCACGTGCACGAGCACGCCGCGAGCGGACCGGGAGCGATGCACGCGTTCGGCGAATCTCGCTTCGCCCACGAGCAGCGTCACGCGATCGCTCTCGCGTCGCTGTACGCGCTGGGCCACGCGTCGGTGGTCCTCGTCCTCGGCGCGCTCGCCCTCACGCTCGGCGCGGTCCTGCCCGCGTGGGTCGATCCCATCCTCGAGAAGGTCGTCGGTGTGACGCTCGTCCTGCTCGGAGCCTGGGTGATCTACTCGGTGGTCCAGTATCTCCGCGGGAAGGCCGAGTTCCGGCTGCGCAGCCGCTGGATGCTGGTCTTCGATCTGGCGCGGAACGCGTGGGGCGCGCTGCAGGCGCGCATCCACGGGCACGAGCACCGACCTTCGGCGCACTCGACGCAGTACGGCCGGCGTACCGCATTCGGAGTGGGGATGATCCATGGCATCGGGGCCGAGACGGGGTCGCAGGCGCTTCTGCTCGCGGGTATCGCCGGCGTCACCGGCACGACCGGGATCGTCATCCTCATCGCCTTCGTCGTCGGTCTCCTCCTCTCCAATACGCTCGTCGCCGTGATCAGCGCGAGCGGATTCATCGGTGCTCAGCGCATGCGCACGCTCTACGTGATCGTGGGAGCGGTCGCGGGCGTCGCGAGTCTGTTCATCGGCGCGCTGTTCATCGTCGGTCTCGGCACGGCATTGCCCGATCTGCAGCAGCTGATCTTCGGGGGCGGGAGCTAGAAGCCCGCCAGGATCTCCTGTCCCTCGGGGCTCCTGATGAAGTCGAAGAACGCCGTGACCGCCGGCTTCGTCCGCGCCGGATCTGGATGCAGGGTGAGGATGATCGGACGGCGCACCGGGTAGGCCCCGCTGTTCACGTTGCGCGTCGTCGCCTCGACACCATCGAGTGCGAGCAGGCGGAGCGTTCGATCCTCCGCGGTCGTCTTCTGGATCGTGATCATCGCGATCGCCCCCTTGAAGTCGCGCACCGCCTGATAGGTCGGCGCGGATTCGACGACCTCGATGACGTTCTTGCCGTAGGTCGGCTTGCCGCCGAAGAAGTACGCCTCGAAGCTCGCTCGCGTCGAGCTCCCGGTCTCACGGATCAGCGGCCGGATGTCACCCGCCTGGCCGCCGACCTGCGACCAGTCCGTGATCTCACCGGAGTAGATCTTGCGGACCTGCTCGGTCGTGAGCCCACGAATGGTGTTGGTCGGGTTCACGGCGAGGCCGGTGCCGGTCCCGGCGTACGGGATGGCCGTGAGCCGCGCCATCTCGTCCGGCTTCAGATCGCGGCTCAGGAAACCGAAATCCGCGTCGCCCTTCGCGACGAGGGCGACGCTCGTCTCGGCGCCGACGTCCTCGAGCTTGATCGTGACGCCGGGGTGATGGGTCTCGAACCGCGCCGCGAGAGCGGTGAGCGACTCGAGCCCCGCACCGGTCCCGGCGCCGCGGTACGTGCCCGCCGGGACCGGGCTCGCCGTCGGCGCGACGGGCGCTCCACCGCAGGCCGCGAGGGCCAGGGTCAAGAGGGCGACCGGATAGACGTTCTGTCGCATGAGCACTCCTCATTGTCGGTCAGGTGGCGCTAAACGCGCGGGATCGAACAGATATCGTTCGGCCGAGGTGAGAGGTGTGCCGGCCGCGCTCCGCCTCTGTCTCGTCGCGATGCTCGCGGCGCTGGCTCTTACCTCCTGCGAGGACTGGAACCGCGGGCAGGGCGTCGCGGTCATCGACGCCCATGTCGTGCGAGTCATCGAGACGGGCGACCGCAACTCCGCACCGACCGGCATGCGCCAGCCCTTCCAGCGCCTCGAGCTGCAGCTCGACGGCGGCCTCTTCCGCGGCGAGCTCGTGGTGGTGGAGTGGGGCGGCCGGCGCGCCCTGAACCCTGGCGGCTTCTTGCGCGCGGGCGACCGGGTCCTCGTGACCGAGGTGCGGGAGGGCCTCGAACGCCGGTACGCGATCGAGGAGATCGTGCGACTGCCTGGCCTCCTGCCGTTCGCGCTGTTCCTCTTCGCGGCCCTCGTCGCCGTCGCGCGGCTCAAAGGTCTCGCGGCGCTCGCCGGGCTCGCCTCGAGCGTTGCCGTCTTCCTGCTCGCGATCGTTCCCGCCCTGCAGCGCGGCGGCGATCCTCTCTTCGCGACCCTGGCCGGCGCCGCGGCCGTCGTGACCGTGTCGGTCTTCGTCGTGCACGGACCGAATCGGAAGAGCGCCGCGGCGCTGCTCGGGACGTACGCGGGGCTCGTGATCGTCGCGGCGATCGGGGTGATGGGGATCGCCGCGCTGCGTATCACCGGCCTCGGTTCTGAGGAACAGATCTTCCTCGCGGTCGGGACCGATGGCCGCATCGACATGCAGCGTCTCGTGCTGGCCGGCGTCATCGTGGGCTCGCTCGGCGCCCTCGTCGACATGTGCGTCGGTCAGGCCTCGGCCACGCTGGAGCTCGCGGCTCTGGATCCCGGTCGCGAGGCTCGGGCGCTCTTCCGTTCGGCGCTGAACGTCGGCGAGGACCACATCGGCTCGCTGGTGAACACGCTGGCGCTGGCGTATTTCGGCGGTGCGATGCCGCTCATCCTGCTGCTGTCGCTCGGCTTTCAGCCGCTGGCCGTCGCGCTCAACAGCGAGCAGATCGTCGAGTCGATGCTCACGGTGCTGGCGGCGAGCGTCGGCCTCGTCCTCTGCGTGCCGGTCACGACCGCGATCGCGGTGTTCTTCGAGCGGCGCCGGGTGGTCTAGGGCGCGCTCCGTTCGCGCCGGCAGCGCTCGCAGAGGCCGTAGAAATCGAGGCGCTCGTGGTCGACCTGGAAGTCGTGCCGATCGCGGATGCCCCGCAGCACCGGCCTGAGGATCGTCTCGTCGACGTCCTCGACGCGCTGGCAGCTGGTGCAGACGAGATGGTGGTGGTGCTCCGGCACGCAGGCGACGTAGGCGGAGACGTGACCCGGTCGCTCCAGGCGCTTGGCCATGCCTGCCTCGACCTGCGCCTCGAGCGCTCGATAGACGGTGGCGAGCCCCAGGCGCGGATGGGTGCGATGCAGTCGGGCGTGGAGCTCCTGGGCTGAGACCGACTGACGCTCGGCGACCAGCGCCTGCGCCACGATCACGCGCTGATCGGTGAGGCGCCGTCCGCGCGCGGTGATGCGCTTCGCGAGGGCCGTTTGGCTGGCGCTCCGGCTCGCCGTTCGGGGCATGTCCACAGGATACGCGCTGAGCATCATTTCGAGTATGATTCTCATCAACGAACTGAGACTCATTCTCGTTATCGGAGGGATCCCATGAGAAAGCTCTTGGTATTGCTCGCACTGGCGTGGGCCGCGCTGCCGCTCGCGGCGTGCGACCTGGCCGGCGGCGGTCAGCCCGAGATCGTCGCGTCGACCACGATCTTCGCGGACATGGCGAAGCAGGTGGCCGGCGACCGGATGAAGGTCGGTTCGATCGTCCCCGCCGGCGTTCACGTCGAGGAATACGAGCCCACGCCGGACGATGCGAAGCGCGTCACCGGAGCCAAGATCATCTTCGTGAACGGTCTCGACCTGGATAAGTGGGCCGATCCGCTGCTTCAGAACAAGAAGGCCGACGCGCCGGTGATCGTTCTCAGCGAGGGCCTGCCGGACATCGAGGAGAACCCACACATGTGGTTCGACCCGCAGCTCTCGCGCAAGTACGTCGAGAAGATCCGCGACGCGCTCATCGCCCTGGACCCGCAGGGAAAGGACGGCTACACATCGCGCGCCAAGGCCTACGACGACAAGCTCGTGAGCCTCGACGCGGAGCTGAAGGCGAAGGCGGCCACAGTCCCCGCGGATCGGCGCAAGCTCGTCACCTCGCACGACGCGTTCCCGTACTTCGCCAAGGCGTTCGGCTTCGAGATCGTCGGCTTCGTCCAACCCGAGCCCGACAAGGAGCCGTCAGCACGGGAACTCGCGGAGCTCGTCGAGACGGTGAAGGAAGCGAAGGTGCCGGCCGTGTTCGTCGAGACAGGCGTCTCCAAGTCCCTTACGGAGACGCTTGCGAGGGAGGCCGGGGTAAGCAAGGTCGTGGCGGACCTTCCGACGGACAGCCTGCTCGCGGCACCTGCCGACAGCTACATCGGGCTCATGCGTGTGGTGATGGACAAGATCACAGATGCGCTGAGATGAGCCGAGCCGAGCTCGCGTATCGTCGCTGACCGTGGCAAGTGAGCCGGTCATCGAGCTCGCAAGTGTGCGCGCCGGGTACGAGGGGCGGCCGGTCATCACGGGCGTCGACCTCACCGTGCACGCCGGTGAGCTGGTGGCGCTCGTTGGCGCGAACGGCGCGGGCAAGTCCACGCTGCTCAAGGTCATCGTCGGGCTCCTGCGTCCTTTCGCGGGCACGGTCCGGGTGCTCGGCGAGGAGCCGGGCGCGAACGCGCGCCGGGTCGCGTACCTCCCGCAGGCCGATCAGGTGCGCTGGGACTATCCGTTGCGCGTCCAGGACGTGGTCCTCTTTGGACGGATGGCGCATCTCTCGCGGGGACGGGGTGCGTCGGCCGAGGACCGCGCAGCGGTGCGCTCGGGACTGGAGCGCGTCGACGCGCTCGACCTCGCGCGGCGGCCGATCGACGCGCTGTCAGGCGGGCAGCGCCAGCGCGTGCTGCTCGCGCGGACCCTCGCGTCGGATCCAGAGATCCTTCTGCTCGACGAGCCCGCGACGGGCGTCGACCCCGCGACCGAAGAGGAGCTCATGGCCGTCCTCTCGGAGCTCGCGGCGCATGGCCGCACGATCCTCGTCGCCTCGCACGACCTCGCCGGCGTGATGGCCCACTTCCCGCGCGTGCTCTGCATGAACGGCGGGATCGTCGCCGATGGTCCGCCGTCGATACTGCGCGACGACGCGATCCTGCGACGCACGTACGGCGGTCACCGTCCCGCGGCGCCGTACCTCATGGCCGACGAGCACCATGGCTGATCTCTTCGAGCCGCTCCAATACGCCTTCGTCCAACGCGCGCTGCTCGGGGCGATCGTCGTCGGCGTCGTTTGCGCGAGCGTGGGTGTCTTCGTCGTATTGCGCGGCCTGGCGTTCCTCGGCGACGCGATCGCGCACGCCGCGTTCCCGGGCGTGGTGATCGCCTTCCTGCTGAACGTGAACCTCATCGTCGGCGGCTCTATCGCGGCCGTCCTCTCGGCGCTCACGATCGGCGCCGTGGCGCGCCGCTCCGGACTTCGCGAGGACACCGCGATCGGCGTGGTGTTCTCGGGGATGTTCGCGCTCGGCATCGTTCTCTTCGCGACCCTGCGCACATACACCGGCGATCTCCTCGGGATCCTGTTCGGAAACGTCCTGGGCATCTCGCAGGACCAGCTCGTGCTCGCGAGCGTCGCCGCGGTGTTGATCCTGGCCGTGCTTTGGATCGTCTGGCGAGAGCTCGTCTTCGTGAGCTTCGATCCGGTCGGCGCGGCGGCCGCGGGACTCCGGCCCGTCCTCTACGACACGCTATTGCTCGGGCTCATCGGCATGGCCATCGCGATCTCGGTGCAGATCGTCGGCGTCGTCCTCGTCGTGGCGATGCTCGTGACGCCCGCCGCGACCGCGCGCCTCGTGTCGCGCGATCTGCGCACGCTGCTCGCTGTCTCACTGGCCATCGCAGTCACGTCTGCGGTGGCCGGCATCTGGATCAGCTATTTCGTGAATGCGGCTTCGGGTGGCACCATCGTGCTCGTGGCGACCACGCTCTTCGCTCTCGTCTGGGCAGGGCGCTCGCTCGCGCGGAGCCGTGTCCCGGCGGCGTAGCGTCGCGGCGCTCGCCGTCGCATTCGTGTTGGCGGCATGTACGCCGCGGCCCGTCGTCGTCGCGCGCACGGCCACGCCGGCGGTCATCGTCGTGCCGACCGAGCTGGCGAACGGACGGATCGAGATCGCGCTCCGGCCGACCTACGTGCTCAGCTCGGTGACGCGCGTGGACGTCGCGATCCTCGCGACGCGTGGCTCGATCACCGGACCATTGGAGGCGCGCGTCATGGCCAGCGGCATCAACGAGGGCGGTTCTCCCGCGGAGGTCCTGGTGCGTCGCCTCGACCGAAATGCGGTGACGGCCAGCGCCGGCGGCCGTGCGACGACGTTCGTGACCTGGGACGGCGCGGATCAGTTCGGGACGCGCGTCCCGGCCGACGCGTATGTCCTTCTGCTCGAGTTCGAGTCGAACGATGGAGGCAGCACGCGGACGGTCCGAGCGACGGCGACGCTGCAGATGAACGACTAACATCGAGATGTGCCCGTCGACAAGCAGCTGCTCGAGATCCTCGTCTGTCCCGCGGACCACGGTCCGCTCACGGAGGAGGGCGATCGTCTCATCTGCGGACGCTGTCGCCGCCGTTACCCGGTCCGCGACGGCATCCCGGTGATGCTCGTCGAGGAGGCCGAGCTGCCCGCGTCCTAGGAAGGAGCCCTCCACTGGCCACTCAGATCACCTCCGACATGACCATCGCCTCGGTCGTCGACCGCTGGCCGGATGCGGCGCGCATCTTCGCGCGTTACAGCCTGGGCTGCGCGTCGTGCGCGATCAGCAAGAGCGAAACGATCGCGCAGGCCGCGGCCGGCCACGGCGCCGGTCGCGTGAAGCTCGACGACCTCATCGGCGAGCTCAACGTGTTCGCCGACACGGGCAAGCTGCCCGAGGGCGCGCCGCCGGCGCCATCGCTCGCGTCCAAGGGCGTCCCGCGCGGCATGGCGGAGCAGAAAGGCGTGAAGCACGTCATCGCGGTCATGTCCGGAAAAGGCGGTGTCGGGAAGTCCCTCATCGCGGGTCTGCTCGCCGTCGGCCTCAAGCGCCGTGGCTTCCGCGTCGGCGTGCTCGATGGCGACATCACCGGTCCGTCGATCCCGCGGATGTTCGGCGTGCGCGAGAAGCCGATGTCGGCGGACGGCAAGACGCTCGTACCACCCAAGTCGCGCGGCGGCATCCCGATCATGTCGATGAACCTCATCCTCCCGAGCGAGGAGGAGGCGGTGATCTGGCGCGGACCGATGGTGTCGGGCGCGATCCGACAGTTCTTCAGCGACGTGCAGTGGGGCGAGCTCGATTACCTCATCGTCGATCTGCCGCCGGGAACGAGCGACGCACCGCTCACGGTGATGCAGGCGCTTCCGGTGGACGGCGTCGTTCTCGTGACCACGCCGCAGGCGCTCGCGACGATGGTCGTGACCAAGGCGGTGAAGCTCGTGAAGCAGCTCGGCGGCGACATCATCGGCGTCGTCGAGAACATGGCGTACGTCACGCTTCCCGACGGTGGCCGCCTCGAGGTGTTCGGGCCGTCGCAGGGCCTCAAGCTCGTGATCGCGTCCAACGCGCCGCTGATGGGGAAGCTGCCGATCGATCCAGCGATCGCGCGCGACGCCGACAACGGCGACATCGAGAGCTACACCTCGCCCGAGAGCGACGAGCTGGTGGAGAACTTCATGCTCGTCGCGCCGCT
>JBKPCZ010000170.1:0-5343 GCA_046727665.1 Chloroflexota bacterium | reverse complement strand
CTCGAGGAGGGTCTGCGCTTCGCCATCCGCGAGGGCGGCAAGACCGTGGGCGCCGGCGTGGTGACGAAGATCCTGGAATAAGAAGATGGCGAAAGACAACCGACCGATCCTGACGCTGGCGTGCTCGACCTGCCGGTCGCGCACGTACGCGACGACGAAGAACCGGAAGAACGACCCGGACCGGATCGAGCTGTCGAAGTTCTGCCCGCGTTGCCGGCGGCACACGCCCCACCGTGAGACGAGATAATTGATGTCGCTCAAGGGGCATACGGCGGTAGCTCAACTGGCAGAGCACTGGTCTCCAAAACCAGTGGTTGAGAGTTCGAGTCTCTCCCGCCGTGCCGGTCGGAATGCCGGTCGGAATGAGTAGCCGCGTGGCGCAACCTCTACGGGAGGCGCGTCAGGGCCCACTCGAGTTCTCGCGCGAGGCGTGGGCAGAGCTGCGCAAGGTGACCTGGCCCAGTCGTGAGACGGTGCTCCGCCTCACGCTCATCGTTCTCGTCATCTCGGCGCTCATCGCCGCGTACATCTTCCTCTTCGACAATCTCTTCACCTTCGTGATCACCAAGGGCATCGTCGGTGGACCGACGGAAACGCCCATCCCGACGCAATAAGGGAGCGACATGGACGAGCAGGAGCGCAGCGAGCAGGACGAGCCGCGCGACGCCGCGCCCGAGGACGTCACGACGGCGCCCGAGGACTCCAGCGCGCCCGAGGACGTCACGACCGAAACCTCTCCCGCTGACGACGAGCGCGGTATCGACGCCGCCAAGCTGTCGGATGAGGAAGCCACGCTGGCCGCGCGCGCGTTCCTCGGCACCGCGGAGCCCGAGGAGGAGGTCTCGGTCGACGAGGCGAAGAAGCTGCTGCGCCGGGCCGGCGCCGTCGCGGAGGCCGAGCCCGAGATCGAGGCGCCAGCGCCCGAGCCCGAGCCCGAGCGGCCCGCGGTCGCGGTCCCGACCGCTGAGCCGCAGGCCGACACCGGACGCCGCTGGTACGTGATCCACACCTATTCCGGATACGAGAACAAGGTGAAGACGAACCTCGAGCACCGCATCCAGTCGATGGACATGGGCGACAAGATCTTCCAGGTTCTCGTTCCGACCGAGGAAGAGATCGAGATCAAGAACGGGAAGCGCCACCCCGTCGAGCGCAAGATCTTCCCGGGGTACGTGCTCGTCGAGATGGTCATGAGCGACGACTCCTGGTACGTCGTGCGCAACACGCCGGGCGTCACGAGCTTCGTTGGCAGCGGCAACAAGCCGACCGAGCTCACCGACACGGAGGTGCGCGCCATCCTGCGCCAGATCAAGCTCGACGCGCCGAAGTACAAGGTCGCGTTCACGAAGGGCGAGGCGGTGCGCGTCACCGACGGACCGTTCACCGACCTGCACGGCGTCGTCGACGAGGTGAATCCCGAGCGCAACAAGGTCAAGGTCCTCGTGTCCATCTTCGGCCGCGAGACGCCGGTCGAGCTGGACTTCCTGCAGATCGAGAAGCTGGTGAAGTAGGAATGCCGACTCGTTTCACTCGTCAGCATTCATACGTGCACCTCCTGAAGGAGGCGCTGTAATGGCGAAGAAGATCAAGGCGGTCGTGAAGGTCCAGATCCAGGCCGGCAAAGCCACCGCGGCGCCGCCCGTCGGCACCGCGCTGGGCCCGCACGGCATCAACATGGGCCAGTTCATCAAGGAATACAACGAGCGGACCGCAGCGCTCGCCGGAACCGTCGTACCCGCCGTGGTCACCGTCTTCGAGGACCGCTCGTACACGTTCGTGACGAAGAGCCCGCCGGCCGCGGATCTCATCCGCAGCGAGGCCGGCATCGAGAAAGGCTCCGGTCAGCCGAACAAGAACAAGGTCGGAAAGATCAGCCGCGCCGCGGTGAAGAAGATCGCGGAGACAAAGATGGCCGATCTCAACGCGACCAGCGTCGAGGGTGCGATGAAGATGGTCGAGGGTACGGCGCGCAGCATGGGAGTCGAGATCGGCTCCTAGCCGAAAGCTACGAGAGGCCGGTCATCATCCCAAGCGCGAGCACCGGCAGCGACAGGCCGATCGTCCAGGTCAACGCTCTGCGTGTCGGCGGCGTCCGCAGCAGTGCCACGAGCGCGAACGGCAGGAACATCGTCCACCATCCGGAGAACAGCAGCTCGCTCACGAAGAACACACTCGCGAGCAACGCCGCGGCGCGAACCCTCGGCGTATCCGGGGTACCCGTCAGTATTAGGACATTGACCGCGGCGATCATGGGTATGAGGTACCAGAAGGCTTCTGGCTTCAGCCAGCAGTCTGGAAAGCAGTCTCGGTTGTTGAAGGACGCACGCAAGACGAAGAACACGCCGATGGCGATCAGCGCGACCTGACCGCGCCGACCCCAGCGGGCCAGCCTCGTCCCAAGTGAGGGGACCGGCGCCCGGTAGATCTCCACCGCGGGCGCCGCCCGCAGCCGTTTGTGTGCGCCGAGCTCCACCGCTATCACTTGGATAGGCGCCGAGACGTCGGCGATGCGCGGAAGCACATCGCGCGCGGTCTCCAGGTTCCACCAGAACGCGTCGCGCTTGAAACGAATGCCCAGGAGCAGGAGCGGAATCTTGGGAAGGATCGAGGTCTCGCCACGAGCGAGCGTGGCGGCGCTCACCTGCGGGAAGCGGCGGAGCTGCTCGACCATGAGGTCGACATCATGTGCGCGCAGCCCATGCGGAATCAGGGGCACGGATTTCGCGAGCTTTGCGCGTTCTGCCAGGCCACTTTGGAGGGCGACGATTGCTGACTCATGACGCTTCCACTGAACGTCTGCGTCGCTCTCGCGCCCCTCGCCGCGAAGATACGCGGCCATGAGCGCGCTCGCTTCTGCCGTGTAGCGATCATCCTTCTCGATGGCCCGTTCAAGGAGCGGCATCCCGGTCTCCCGTCCGAGCGAGAGAAGCGCGCGGCCGGCGTGAAAGAGTCCTTGCGCGTCGGTCGGGCGATCCTCCGCCCAACGCACCAATTCGGTCACTACGGCCGCCGCACCTTCCCGCGCCTCGATCAGCTCGAGACGACGCCACGCCTCTGCTTCCGTGAGCTCGCGGTGGGCCGCGACCTGTTCCAGCTCCTGGAGTTCCGCTATTTGGGCTGAGGCAGCTCGACGCAGCTCGGACCACACGGGCGTGATCGCAGCTCGCCACGCCTCATCGAACGCTCGCGTGAGTGTCGGTGCAGCGTCGAGCAGCTCGCTTGCGCTCGCGCGCGCGGTCTGATCGTCGGGCACAAGCCCATCCGCGCTGCGACCAAGCTCGGCCTCCGCTCGATTGCGCCGACGACGCCACTCGTCCTCGGGGATCGGCGTCCGGCACATCGCCCGGAGTTGGCTGATCCCATCGGGCGGACGTTCGTTGACGGTGTGACGTGCGGTCAATTGTGGCCAGAACACATCGTCCGCGTAGGACTGGTACATCGATACACGCACGAGGCCTGCGCTGACCTCGGCCGGTGAGGCAATCCGTTCCGCTTCCTTCCGAGCGTGCTGCTCCCGCGATGCGACCAGGCGCTGAGCGTCGAGTGCTCGCAAGCAGCCGACCGCGACCAACGCCGCTACGTTCGCCCCACCTGCATACGGATCGGCCAGTCCCGGTGTCAGCATCGCGATCCACCGGATCGCGGTGCGGTACGCGCGGGCCGTGATCTTGTCACCCCTGAATGCGCGCGCGACGGCGGTGGCGACAAGCGCTCTCAACTCCGTGGGCGAGACAACATCGAGCAATGCGAGACCGATGACGAGCACGTAGCCGCGGCGAACCGGTACCACGCTGAGATCGAACGACATGGCTATCCACAGAACGTTGGGCGGAGGCATGCCGAGCTTACCGGTCACCTCCTCGACGAGCGCGTACAAACGCTCGGCGGTCGCCCGCTCGACGCGCATGCCGCGTGATTTGAGACTCGGCGGCCGGAGAGCTCTGAAGATCTGGGCGACTTTCACGGCGTACGGAACGACGAAAACGCCGATGAGCAGCCACACGAAGGCACTACGGACGCCGGCCTGAAGCACTTGCGACGCGAGCGATACGAGGCCGAACACCGTCGCGAAGATCGCGACGCAGACGACGACAGTCAGCAGCCGCGCGGCTTCCGCGAGATATGTCGCGAGGACGAGTCGTCGACGATCCATGCGCTAACGGGGCTAACGGCCTGACGACGTGCGTAGCACGCCTCGACGTCGGGCAGCCTCTGGCCCCACAATTGGTCTTCCACCGCATCGGTGGCGTGCACCGCGCGAGAGACGGAAGGCCAGAGGGCCGAAGGAGACGCAGATGGCACAGACACACGGAAAGCGGTACCGCGAGCTCGCGAAGAAGATCGAGCGCGGCCGTGAGTACCTCCCCGACGAGGGCGTGAAGCTCGTCAAGGAGACCAGCCAGGCGAAGTTCGACACGACCGTGGAGCTCCATCTCCGCATGGGCGTCGACCCGAAGCACGCCGATCAGATGGTCCGCGGCGCCGCGGTGCTCCCGCATGGCACCGGCAAGACGGTCCGCGTCATCGCGTTCGCGCAGGGCGACAAGGCGCGTGAAGCGCAGGCCGCGGGCGCGGATGTCGTCGGCGCCGAGGATCTCGCGAAACGGATCGAGGGCGGCTGGATGGAGTTCGACGTCGCGATCGCCACGCCGGACCTCATGGGTCAGGTCGGCAAGCTCGGGCGCGTCCTCGGCCCGCGCGGTCTCATGCCGAACCCCAAGTCGGGCACGGTGACGTTCGACGTCGCCAAGGCCGTGCGCGACGCGAAGGGCGGGCGCGTGGAGTTCCGCGTGGACAAGACGGCGGTGATCCACACCGTCGTCGGCAAGGCGTCGTTCACCGAGCAGGCCCTGGTCGAGAACCTCGCGACCGTCGTGGAGGCCATCAACCGCGCGCGGCCGGCCGGCGTGAAGGGCCAGTACGTCCGCTCGGCCCATCTCACGAGCACGCAGGGACCGAGCGTGAAGCTCGATCTCGGCGCGACGCTTGGACTCGCGGGCCGCGCGACCGCATAATCGTTCCGCACAACTCCATAGCCAAAGAAGCCGGCGCCCGGTGACGGGGTAAGTCCTGCGGAGGCGAGAACAACACGCGGCGCTGCCGCGGCTTGGCCCTCGTTTCCGTTGGGAACGAGGGCTTCGTAGTTCCTGAGGAGGTGACATGGCGAAGATCAAGACCGGTCCCAAGGTCAAGCGAAAGGGTGGCGGCATCCCGGCGAAGACCCGGGCCGTCGATGCGCTCGCGGAGCAGCTCCGCGGGTCGACCGCGGTCATCGTCACCGACTACCGCGGCCTGAAGGTCGGCGAGCTACAGGATCTGCGCAAGCGCCTGCGTCCGAAGGGC
>JBKPCZ010000169.1:0-5063 GCA_046727665.1 Chloroflexota bacterium | reverse complement strand
CCGTTGAGCGTGGTGCGGCCGGCCGTCGCGCCGAGCAGGAACCCACGACCGCGCGCGTCGCCGAAGGCCCAGATCTGGTCCATCGTCCGCTGGAAGCCGAACATCGAGTAGAAGATGTAGAAAGGCAGCATCGCCTCGGCGTGCGTGGCGTAGCTCGTGCCCGCCGCCGTGAAGCTCGCCACCGATCCCGCTTCGGTGATGCCTTCCTCGAGCACCTGGCCGTTCGTCGCCTCGCGATAGGGAAGCAGCGTCTCCGCGTCGACCGGCTCGTACTTCTGCCCAAGCGATGAGTAGATGCCGACCTCCTTGAAGAGCGGATCCATGCCGAACGTGCGCGCTTCGTCGGGAATGATCGGAACGACGCGCGCGCCCATGCCCTCGTCGCGCAGGAGGTTCCGGAGGAGCCGCGTGAACGCCATCGTCGTCGAGGCCGCCACCTTCCCCGATCCTTTCGGGAACTCTGCGAACACCGCGTCCGCGGGCGCGGCCAGAGGCTTCGCGCGGACGACGCGCTTTGGCACGAGACCGCCGAGCGCGCGGCGTCGCTCGAGCATGTAGCGCATCTCGGCGCTGTCCATGCCGGGGTGGTAGTAGGGCGGATCCTCCGCGAGCTGCTCGTCGGTGATCGGCAGCTCGAGACGATCGCGGAACGTCTTCAGCTCTTCGAACGAGAGCTTCTTCGCCTGGTGCGTGATATTGCGGCCTTCGACGTTGGGCCCGAGCGCCCAGCCCTTCACCGTCTGCGCGAGGATCGCGGTCGGTGCGCCGGTGTGCCGCACGGCCTCGTGGTACGCCGCGTACACCTTGCGGTAATCGTGGCCGCCGCGCCGCAGCTTCATCAGGTCCTCATCGGACAGATGCTCGACGAGCTTGCGCAGCCGCGGATCCGGTCCGAAGAACTTCTCGCGGATGTACGCGCCATCCGCGATCGTGAGACGCTGCGATTCGCCGTCGGTCGTCTCGTTCATCTTGTTCACGAGCACGCCGTCGACGTCGCGGGCGAGTAGGTCGTCCCACTCGCGCCCCCAGATCACCTTGATGACGTTCCAGCCCGAGCCGCGGAACACGGACTCGAGCTCCTGGATGATCTTCCCGTTGCCGCGCACCGGACCGTCGAGCCGCTGCAGGTTGCAGTTGACGACGAAGGTGAGGTTGTCGAGGCCTTCGCGCGCGGCGAGGTGGAGCGCGCCGAGGGACTCGGGCTCGTCGCATTCGCCGTCGCCGAGGAAACCCCACACGCGCTGCGCGCTCGTGTCCTTGATCCCGCGGTTCTGCAGGTAGCGGTTGAAGCGGGCCTGGTAGATCGCGGTGATCGGCCCGAGGCCCATCGAGACCGTCGGGAATTCCCAGAAGTCCGGCATGAGCCGCGGGTGCGGATACGAGGAGAGCCCCTCGCCGGGCTTCGTCTCGCGGCGGAAGTGATCGAGCTGGCTCTCCTTGAGACGGCCTTCGAGGAACGCGCGCGCGTAGATGCCGGGCGACGCATGGCCCTGGTAGAACACCTGATCGCCGTCGGCGCCGTCATCCTTGCCGCGGAAGAAGTGGTTGAAGCCGACTTCGTAGAGCGTTGCCGATGACGCGTACGTCGCGAGGTGTCCGCCGATGCCCTCGTAGTGGTGGTTGGCCCGGACGACCATGGCGACCGCGTTCCAGCGGATGAACTGCCGGATGCGGTGCTCCATCTCCTCGTCGCCCGGGAAATCGGGCTCCTGCTCGGGGGAGATCGTGTTGATGTAGCGCGTCTGCGTGAGCGGCGGCAGGCCCACCTGGAGCATGCGTGCGCGCTTCAGGAGCTTGTAGAGGACGAAACGGGCCCGCTCGGGACCGGCTTGCTTGACCAGCGCGTCGAGCGACTCGATCCATTCATCGGTCTCGGCGGGGTCGATATCAGGGAGCTGCCGCTTGAACTCGTCGAAGACTTCGTGCATCTGAGATCAAAGTGTATCGGCGTGACATGCCACACTGACGGGCGTGCCTGAAGACCCTCGATCACCGCGGCGCCGCTCGCGCGGCGGACGACGCCGCGGCGGACGCCCGCAACAGGCTCCGGCGCAGCCGGAACGTTCGCCAGCCCTCCGCGATCCGCGTCGGACGCCCGCGCGCGACGGTCGCGCGTCCACGCGTGATGCGCGCCCCGAGCGCCGGCCGGCACGACGTGGCGTCAGGGGTCGGCCGGTCAGAGCGCCGGATGAGATCCGTGCCGGGACACCCTGCGTCATCCTGCTCGACCTCCGAGAGGGCGAGCCCGACCGGACCGGGCAAGCAGCCAGCTTCGAGGGCTTCTTTGACTTCGAGACGGGCGATCCCCGCCGCGCCGGCACGGGCATCCCGCGGCTGCGCGTGGGCGACGAGCGGCTCTGGGGCTTCGAGTGCTGGTGGCGCCTCGATCCGCAGCGCGCCGGCCTCACCGATTCGGATCGGACCGACCTCGAGGAATCCAGGCGAATGCTGCGCGGCCTGATGCGCGACGCGCGGCGCTCGCAGCGCATCCCGCGCTGAGCCGGAGCGTCATCCTCCCCCGATCGGGGTACTAGGCCCTTTCCGGTACCTACGGTTTATGCCGGCCTGACTTCCCGACGTCTCCGTGCACGACCAGAGTGCGCCAAGGGCGGCGTGCCACTGAGGGGCGGCTCGCAGAGAGAGGTCGGGGAGAGATGACGTTCCTTCGCATCCGCTTCTGGCAGAAGGTGCTCGGGGCGCTTCTCTGTGTCGGCATCGTGCCGGTCGCGCTCGTGAGCATGGTCTCCATACAGACGACGCGTCAGGACCTCACCGCACTCGGCGTCACGAACATCCAGCAGCGCTCGACCTCCACCGCCGGTGCGATCGACGCGTATCTCCAGAGCCGGCTCGGCGACATCGTCCTCGTCGGCAAGCTGCCGGACATCGTCCGTTTCGGACAGAACCTGAAAGACCCTGGAGCGAAGGCGGCCGCGCGCGTGGCTCTCTCCGCCGCGGCCGCCCGCTCACCTGAATACGAATCGGTCGCCGTCGTCGATCCTGACGGGACCATCACCGCCGCGTCCATCCTGACCGACGAGGGGACCAGCGTGAAGTTCCGCGAATACTTCACGACGGCGCTCAAGGGCACGCCCTACATCAGCGACCCGAGCTACTCGGTCATCACGAACAAGCCCGCCCTATTCTTCTCGGCCCCGGTGACCGACGGCCAGAAGGTGCTCGCGGTCGTCCGCACGCGCGTCAACCTCGCCGCGATCTGGGACATGGTCGAAGGCGATCTCGGTGCGGTCGGCGTAGGAGCACACGGCTTCCTGGTGGACGACTACGGCATCCGCCTGGCGGTCTCGGAGACCCGGGGACACCGCGATCAGGCCGAGTCCCTCATCTACAAGCCCATCGCCCCGATCGACGACGAGACGGTGAAGAAGCTCGTCGCCGACAAGCGCTTCGGACAGAAGACGCCGGAGCAGCTGATCATCGATCCGCTTCCCACGCTCAAGACCGCGCTCGACAAGCTGCCCCGCGGCATGACGACATCGGCGGAGTTCTCGTTCGGCGTGAGCGCGTCGGAGCAGCGGGGCGTCGTCACCCGGCTCACGGCGAAGCCGTGGGCGTACATCCTCGCGGTGCCGATCGCGACCTACACGAAGGCGGCCGACGACGCGACGCTCAACGCCCTCAGCATGGTCATCGTCGGTCTGCTTCTGTCCCTGGTGATCGGCGTGCTCCTCACGCGGTCGCTGGTGCGTCCACTGCGGCGCCTCGTGGGCGAGGCGACGATGGTCTCCACCGGCGACGTCGACCTGCGCTACGCGAAATTCGACACGCGTTCCGGCGACGACATCACGCGAGAGGTCGCATCGGCATTCGATCGGATGCTCAATGCGCTCCGCTTCTACGCGTTGTCGGACGACGCGACCTCCGGCGAAGATTGAACGCGTTTGCGCAGGAGCTGCTCGGAGTAGCCAAGGGCTACCTCGGGCCCGCCGCGCAAACGTTCCTCGCTACGGAGCTCCACGCGCTCGGGGTGAACGCGAACACCGTCAGTCCCGCCGAGCTCGGCGCCCTCGTCGAGCGGGTGCGAAAGAAGGCCGCCCGCGCGATGGGCGAGGAGCGCGCGGCCGAGCTCGCCTCGGCGCTGGCCGCGTGTGGCGCGTCGCAGAAGCAGACCGACGGCGGTCATCGCATGGCGAGCGAAGCGGCGGCGAAGCAGCTCGCGAGCGGCCGCGGCGCGCCCGCCGAGCTCGCGTACCGCGAGCTGGTCGAGAAGTACGGCGACATCGAGGCGTACTGCGGTCTCGCTCGCGCGCAGGCCGCGCAGCAGGATGTCGGCGCCGCGCTGACCACGCTCCGTGACGCCGCGGCGAGATTCGCCAAGGCAGGGGACCGCGCGACCGCGGTCGTGCTGCTGCTCGAGGCCGTTGCGATCGCTCCGACCGATCTCGCCGCGCACCGCCGCCTCGCCGCCGCGCTCGCGAATCAGGGGGACCTGCCGAGCGCGATCCGCGAGTACGGGCGCTTCGTCGATATGGCGCTCGCGCAGAACGACACGCGTCGCGCGTGGCTCGAGCTCGCCTACGGTCGCGAGACGCTGGGCGACCTCCCAGGGCTTCGCGCGATCGTCGATCGCGTCGCGGCCGCGTCCGGCGGCGCCGCTGGTCCGGCGCCGCGGACCGGCGACGTGCCGCCGATCATCGCCCGGTCCGAGCTCGCACCGCGCGCCCCGGCGGCGAGGACGCACATCCCATCGCCCATCGCGATGTCGCGTCCGACGGCGCTCACTCACAAGGCGGAGCCGCCAGTCCTCAAGACAGAGCCTCCTGCGCCGAAGGCCGAGCCACCGGCGCTGAAGCCCGAGCCGCCGGCGCTGAAGCCCGAGCCGCCAGCCTTGCGTCCTGAGCCTGCCGCATTGCGTCCCGAGCCGACGAAGCCCGCCCCGGTGACGGCGTCTGGTGCGCCGAGCCATCCACTCGGCGAGCGGATCCACGCGTCCGAGCCGAAGACGCGGCCCGCCGCTTCGCAGACGACGTTCGTCCTCAACGGCGCGAGCACCGTGACGCATGCGGAGCAGGTCGATCTCGGCGGACCGACCGATCTGCTGG